>NZ_JBSGWV010000002.1:0-26615 GCF_053609105.1 Streptomyces sp. NPDC054975 | reverse complement strand
CCCCCGGCACAGGGTCACCACGGCTCCGGGTAACGCGTCCTGCGGTGCTGCATGGCGGTGCCACCGCAAGACGAAGGGCCCGGCTCTCCCACAGGAGAGCCGGGCCCAACCACGTTCCGGGGCCGTCACCCGAAGAACAGCTGCACCACGTAGAAACTCGTCGCTGCGACGAGCGCCGCGGCCGGCATCGTGATGAACCACCCCAGGATGATGTTCTTCGCGACCCCCCAGCGCACCGCGTTCACGCGCTTCGTCGCCCCCACACCCATGATCGCGGACGTGATGACGTGCGTCGTGGAGATCGGCGCGTGGAACAGGAACGCCGAGCCGAACATGATCGTCGCCCCCGTGGTCTCCGCCGCGAACCCCTGCGGCGGGTCGAGCTCGATGATCTTCCGGCCGAGTGTCCGCATGATCCGCCAGCCACCCGCGTACGTGCCCAGCGAGAGCATCACGGCGCACGCGATCTTCACCCAGATCGGGATGTCGTCGCCCGCCTGCTGCACATCGGCGATGACCAGGGCCATCACCACGATGCCCATGGTCTTCTGGGCGTCCTGCAGACCGTGGCCGAGCGCCATGCCCGCCGCCGACACCGTCTGGGCGATACGGAAACCGCGCTTCGCCTTGTGCGGGTTGGACCTGCGGAACAGCCACATGATCAGGCACATGACCAGGTAACCGGCCACCAGGCCGACGACCGGTGAGATGAACATCGGGATGACGATCTTGTCGAGCACGCCCTCCCAGATCACCTCCGTACCGCCCGCGAGCGCCGCGCCCACCATGCCGCCGAACAGCGCGTGCGAGGAGGAGGACGGCAGACCGAAGTACCAGGTGACCAGGTTCCAGATGATCGCGCCGACGAGCGCGGCGAAGAGGATGCCCATCCCCTTGTCGCCGTGCGGCGTCTCGATCAGGCCCTCGCTGACGGTCTTGGCGACCCCGCTGCCGAGGAACGCGCCGGCGAGGTTCATCACCGCGGCCATCGCCAGGGCCGCCCGCGGGGTCAGCGCCCGCGTCGAGACCGAGGTGGCGATGGCGTTGGCCGAGTCGTGGAACCCGTTGGTGTACGTGAAGCCGAGCGCGACACCGATGGTCACGATCAGCGCGAAGGTGTCCACGAAGCCTCAGGACTCCTTGACCGCGATGGTCTCCACCGTGTTCGCCACGTGCTCGAAGGCATCGGCCGCCTCTTCCAGGACGTCCACGATCTGCTTGAGCTTGAGGACCTCGATGGCGTCGTACTTGCCGTTGAAGAGGTGGGCGAGCAGCTTGCGGTGGATCTGGTCGGCCTGGTTCTCCAGCCGGTTGATCTCGATCCAGTACTCGGTGAGGTTGTCCATGGTCCGCAGGTGCGGCATCGCCTCGGCGGTCAGCTCCGCCGCCCGCGACAGGACCTCGATCTGCTGCTCGACACCCTTGGGGAGCTCTTCGACGTTGTAGAGGACGACCAGGTCGACGGCCTCCTCCATGAAGTCCATGATGTCGTCGAGGGAGGACGCGAGGTTGTAGATGTCCTCGCGGTCGAAGGGTGTGATGAACGAGGAGTTCAACTGGTGGAAGATCGCGTGGGTGGCATCGTCACCCGCGTGCTCCGCTGCCCGCATCCGCTCCGCGATCTCGGCCCGGGCGGAAGGCTCCGCTCCGAGCAGTTCCATCAGGAGTTTCGAGCCCGTGACGATGTTGTCCGCGGACGCGGCGAACATGTCGTAGAAGCTCGTCTCCCTGGGGGTCAGACGAAATCGCACGTGGGGTCCTCGGGGTGCTGGGTTTCGGTCAGGCTGATGCTAGGCGCATCATCCGGCCACGGCTAACCGGCGTCCCTTCAGTGTCGCCCATCAGGCACAGTGATCTGCACGGGCCCCCGCCCGGATCGGCGGGGATCGGTACCATATACCCACGAGGGGTATACCTACCCTTTCTGGACAACGGGAGGACGCGATGACGACCACCGAGGCGGCCGAGGTCACCCCCGAAACCTCCGCACCCACCGCCGCACCCACGACCGACCACGATCACGGCGTGCACGGCTACCACAAGCAGAAGGACGAGCACCTCAAGCGGCTGCGCCGGATCGAGGGCCAGATCCGCGGTCTGCAGCGGATGGTCGACGAGGACACGTACTGCATCGACATACTCACCCAGGTCTCGGCCTCCACGAAGGCCCTGCAGTCCTTCGCGCTGCAGCTCCTGGAGGAGCACCTGCGGCACTGCGTCGCCGACGCCGCGACCAAGGGCGGCGACGAGATCGACGCCAAGGTCGAGGAGGCCACGAAGGCCATCGCCCGGATGCTCCGCACCTGAGACCCCGGGGCCGCCCACGGCCGGCCCCGGGCGATCAGCAAGGAGCTGCCCGCTCCGCGACCCGCAGCACCTCGTCGATACGGTCCGCGCTCAGGCGCTCCCCGTCGGCCGTCGACGCGGCGATGATCAGCTCACCGCACAGCTCGATCTCGGCGAGAGCGACGCGCTCCTGGTCAGTGGGCACTGTCGCGGTACTGGGCGGGGCCACGCGCGTTCACCTCTTCCTGCCGGCGTCGGTCTCCCAGCGTAGGGAGCGCGCCACGCACCGCGCATGACTAGTCCGGACCATTTGGCCATGGCCTGCGGGTGGCTTTCGCGAGCCCCCGCCGGACGGTCCTGCCGCTACACCTTGATCTTTCCGGTGTAGATGTCCGCGCGGTTCGGCAGCCGTACGTCGACGGGGGTGCCGAACCCGTACAGCAGGGTCGTCGACGCGACCGCGACCGTGCGTTCCTTGTTGGCGAAGCTGAACTGGTGCCGGACCTTGCGCAGTCGGCCCTCCGCATCGAGGTACGCGTCGAAGGGCACGGCGTCCTTGGCGAACCCTTTCGCCGCCGCGGCGAGCGCACCCCGCACCTGCGGCGAGGCGGCACGGGCGGCCGCCCCGAGGTCCGCGACGCCGCGGTAGTGGCTGACTTTCACCCCTGCCAGGTCGACCTCTCCGACGTACGTCACCCGCTGCGCGCCGCGCAGCAGCTCGGCGGCGGCGGCCGGGTCGGTCGCCCCGCCGGTGACGAGGTTGCCGTCGTCCAGGGTCGTGGTGTCCACCCGGACCCACTTGTCGGCCGGGACCCCCGCGCCGCGGTTCTTCATGTAGAGGGCACCGGGGGCGAGGAGTTCGGTGACGGGCCGGTGCTCGTCGCCTCCGGCGGCGTCCTGGGGCAGGACGACCTGGAGCCGGCCGGTCCGGCGGCGGAAGTCGTAGCCGCCCTCGCCGCGAATGGTCACGCGCGTCCCGCCGGTCGCCATCTCCATGCTGGTGGTCGCCTTGGCGGTACCGGCCCGGGTCAGCACCGATGCCGCGTCCCGCACGGTCCTGGTGGGATCCCCGCCGGGCTTGGGGTCCTCGGGCGCGGCGCATCCGCCGGCCATCAGAGCCGCGGCGGCGGCCAAGGCCCCGCCCCTGCGCCCGTACCGCTGCACCACCATCGCCTGCCAACCCCCAACGCCGTGTGCCGCTGCCTGTCCGGGACCCACCCGATCCGCATAACGACGGCTTGGGCGACCCGTCACGCGCAGTACCGTTGAGGCGTGCACGAGCATGCCCCGCATCACACGACCACGACGGAACGCGGCTCCTTTGCGGTCGCCCGGTGCAGCTGCGGCTGGGCGGGGCCTGCCCGGAGATCGCGGGAGCGGGCCCGTGCGGACGCGGCGGCGCACGCGGAGCCGGCGGGGAACAGGCCCGCCTAGCGGCACCGGCCCGCGGTCCACCGAGGGGTTGGCACTCGCGCGTCGGGGGTTGCTATGTTCAAGTGGATTTTTGGCCAGCCAACGGGGGATGGTTCAGTGGTCCGGGCCCTGATCGTCGACGACGAGCTCCTACTGCGCACATGTATGCAGCAGATCCTCGAATCGGAGCCGGACATCCACGTACCGGCGACCTGCGACGGCCCCGAAGCCGTCGCCGCGGTCGCGGCCCACCGCCCCGACGTGGTGCTCCTGGACCTTCGGATGCCGGGCACCGACGGCCTTTCGGTGCTGAAGGCCCTGCGGGCACAGGAGGCGCCGCCCGCCGTGGCCGTTCTGACGACCTTCTCCGCCGAGGAGGACGTCGCGGGCGCCCTGAGCGCCGGCGCCTCGGGCTTCCTGCTCAAGGACACCGCGCCCGACGAGCTGATCCACTCGGTACGGCTGATCGCGGCAGGAGGCACCGTGCTGTCGGCGCCGGTCGCCCGCGCCGTCGTCCAGGGATTCCTGGCACAGGGACCCGCCGCCGCCCCGGAGACGGACCGGCCGTGCTCGCTGACCGCGCGCGAGCGTGACGTGCTGGCCCTGCTGGCGGACGGGCTGCCCAACGCCGACATCGGCCGCAGGCTGGGCCTGAGCGCGGCCACCACCAAGGACCACGTCAGCGCGATCCTGGGCAAGCTCGGCGTGGCGAACCGGGTCCAGGCCGCGGTCTACGCCCACCGGTGGGGGCTGACGGGAACGGCGCCCCGGACCTCCATATGACGTACCGATGAGTTTCCCGCCCCTCGCGCAGACCGCGGTCGTCCTCGTGATCTCGACCGCCGAGATCGCCACGACGTGGAGCGCGCACGGACCGTGGGACCTCACGCTGTACGGGTTCGCCCTCGGCGCGGTCTCGCTCAGTACGCGGTGGCCGGTCCTCGCGCTCCTGGCCACGCTGCCGGTCGCGTGCACCGGCTATCTGGTGCTCGCTCCCATGCTCACCATGTACCGGGCGGCGTGCGCCGCGCGCTCGCGCGCGACGGTGCTGACCTGCGCGGCCCTCCTCTTTCTCGCGGCCCTCGTCTCCTGGAACCCGGCGCAGCTTCCGGAGCCCTGGTCGCTGGAGTACGGCCTGGCGGGTCTCGTCTCCTCAGCGCTCGTCAGCGCCGGTCCGACCGCGCTGGGTTCTCTCGCACGGGCCAAGCGGGAACTGTCCACACACATCGCGGACCTGGTCGCGGCGCAGGAGCGTGAGCGGCAACTGCTCGCGCGCACGGCGGTGGCGGAGGAGCGGGCCCGGCTGGCCCGGGACATGCATGACTCGGTCTCGTACCACGTCAGCCTGATCACCGTACGGGCCGGAGCGCTGGAGCGGACCGCGCGGGAACCGGAGAGCAGGGAGGCGGCGGCCGCCATCCGGCGCCTCGGCGTCGCCTCGATGACCGAGCTGCGGCGTCTGGTCGGGGTGTTGAAGGCCGGCCCGGAGGACGACGGGGACCGGCCGGGGCTGCGGGAGGTGCCCGCGCTGATCGAGGAGAGCGGTCTCGACGTGTCGGCGGACCTGGAGCGGGTCCGGGCTCGGGAGTGGCCTCCGGCAGTGCAGGAGGCGGCGTACCGCATCGTGCAGGAAGGGCTGACCAACATACGGAAGCACGCGCCTGGTTCGGCCACGACGGTGGCGCTCGCCACCGCGTCGGCGCCCGGCTCGGAGGGGTTGGTCGTCGAGATCCGCAGCGGGCTGCCGCCGGTACCGCCGCCGCAGGCGCCGGAGCCGCTGCCGGGCGGCGGCCACGGACTGGCCGGGCTGCGTGAGCGGGTGCGGTCGCTCGGCGGCAGGCTGGAGGCCGGACCGACGGGGGACGGCGGCTTCCTGGTCCGAGCGACCCTGCCCGGCCGGCTCACCGACTGACCCCGGGCAGGCTCTCCCCCCAGGGTCAGTCGGTTCGAACGGTCTCGCGTCGGGCGTCCGGCCGTCAGGCGGCTCGCGTCAGGCTGATCGGACGGTCTCGCGTCGGGCCGGTGCGCGTCGGGCCAATGCCCGTCAGGCCAATGCCCGTCAGGCCAATGCGCGTCGGGCAAATGCGCGTCGGGCCAATGCGCGTCGGGCCGGTGCGCGTAAGGCCGTGCGCGTCAGGCGGTGTCTCGCCTGCGGTAGGCCCAGGCTCCGGTGAGGCCGAGCAGCAGCGTGAAGACGCCGTACACGGCGAGCCCGGCCCCCGGGCCCAGATCGCTGCCGAGCATCGCCTGCGCGAACTCGGCGTCGTCGGCCGTGAGGGAGCCGTCCGGGGCGCCCGCCATGGCGGCGCGGGCCGCGGCGAACGGCAGCCACCCGCCAAGGCCCTCGACGTCGAGGAGCCGGCCCACCAACAGACCGGCCAGTCGTTCGGCGGCCAAGGGCCAGGCCACGAGGATCAGTACGGTCCCGGCTCGGTTGCGCACCAGCGCCGCGACCGCACCGGCCACGACGGGCCAGCAGGCCATCACCAGCACGAAGCGCAGCAGTGCGGGCAGCGCCTGACCCCACGCGGGCTGGGGCATCCCGGCCAGTGCGAGGGACAGTGCTCCGGCGACCCCGGCGAGCAGGACGGACGCGGCCGCGACGGACGCGGCCAGTACGGCCCCGACGCCGAGCTTCGCGGCGTACGCCGTCGTCCGGGATGCCGCGGTCAGCCAGGTGGTACGGGCGGCACCACGCGCGAGATCGGTGCTGACGGGTCCGGTGGCGATCGCCATGAGGAGAAAGGCCAGCATCGGCATCTGGGTGGCGGCGGGCGACCACTGGAGGGCGTCGGCCGCCGCCGCCGGCGTCGGGGCGACGTTCGGGTCGGCCGACAGGAGCAGCGCCACTCCGTTGCCGACGGCCAGAACGGCCACGGCCGCGAGCAGGATCCAGGTGGACGGCAGACCGCGCAGGTGGCGCCACTCGTACGCGGCGGCGCGGCGCAGGGCCCGGGCGGCGGACGGGCACTCGGGCGAAGAGACGGGCGGGGACGTGAGCGCGGACACGGGCGGGGACGCGGACGGAGATACGGACGGGGGTGTCATCGGATGTGGAACTCCTCGTGCGCCACGGAGAGGTAGAAGTCCTCCAAGGAGGGAGGCCGTTCGTCGAGCCAGCTCAGCGCCACCGACTCCGCGGCGGCCAGGGCTCCCACCCGGAACCGGTCGAGGCCCCTGATCGCGACCCGCCCGCCGTCCAGCGGCTCCGTCGTACCACCCGCCCGCTCCACGAGCTCCGTC
The DNA here is from genome assembly GCF_053609105.1 of Streptomyces sp. NPDC054975. NCBI lineage: Bacteria > Bacillati > Actinomycetota > Actinomycetes > Kitasatosporales > Streptomycetaceae > Streptomyces > Streptomyces sp. NPDC054975. The sequence continues at coordinate 19,673 of NZ_JBSGWV010000002.1, read as the reverse complement.
AGCCGCTCGGGCTGCGGGCTCTCCGCGGTGACGGTCCCGGTCCGGGCGGCGATCTCGCCGACGGTCGTCTCGGCGACGACCCGGCCCTGAGCGAGGATGATCACGCGATCGGCCAGCTGCTCCATCTCCCCCAACAGGTGGCTGGAGACGAGGACGGCCCTGCCCTCCCGGGCGAGGCCGCGCAGGAACGTGCGCAGCCAGAGCAGCGAGTGCGGGTCGAGGCCGTTGGCCGGTTCGTCGAGGACGAGTACGCGCGGATCGCCGAGCATCGCCTGGGCGATGCCGGCCCGCTGGGCCATGCCGAGGGAGAGCGCGCCCAGGCGCAGTCCGGCGGCCTCGCGCAGACCGACCAGGTCGAGCACCTCGTCGACCCGGCGGTCGGACAGGCCCATGCCGGCGGCGACCATGCCCAGATGAGTCCGCATCCGGTGCGCGGGGTGGCCGGCGACACCGCCGAGAACCGCCCCGACCACATGCCCCGGCGCGTTCCAGTCGGTGAGGGGCCGACCGAGGAAGTACGTCTGCCCCTCGCCCCGGAGGAGGCCGAGCATCAGCCGTATCGCCGTGCTCTTGCCGGCGCCGTTGGCGCCCAGGAATCCCGTCACCGCACCGGCGGGGGCGTCCAGGGAGACGTCGTGAAGAACGGTCTTCTTTCCGAAGGTCCGTCGCAGCGAACGGGCGCTCAGGCCGGTCGCGTTCTCGGACATCGTCGTCTGGACGTTCACCAGGGCAACCCGTGCCTGTTCCAGGCGGACAGTCCGATGACGACCAGGGCGACGGCACAGGTGGCCCCGCCCCAGTTCGGGTTCTTCTTCGCAAGGGCGCAATAGAGCATTCCGCCGAGGGTCAGCAGAAGGGCCGCCCCGTACAGGAACCAGCCGATGGTGCGGCCGTTTTCACTGGAGACGAAGAAGAACACCGGGAATGTCAGCGCGAGCAGAACCATCGGTACGGCGAAGAATGAGTCCACCGGGGTGGATCCGGATTTCCTTGTGGTCATGTCGCGCCTTTCGCGTCTGTGGGGGGAGGGCCGCCCCCAGGGGTGTGGAGGGGGCGGCCCGGTCTTGATCAGCCGACCCAGTTCAGGAGCTGCTCCCAGACCCAGGCCTGGGTGCCGGCGCCGAGCGCCCACCAAGCGGCGCGGACGGACCAGTGCTGGTCGCCCATCCACCGGTTGAAGGCCTGCTGGCCTTCCTTGGCCTTGGTCGCGGCCTTCTTGAACAGGCCGCCGGTCCGCTTCAGCAGCTCCAGGAACGCCTTGCCCTTGGAGCTTCCGGCGGCGGCCCGCTGGACGGCCGCGACGTCGGCGGAGGCGGCGGCCGGAGCCGCGGCGTTGCCGCCGAGCGCGCCGGCGGGCGCCACCGAGCCGGTGGGCGTGTACGTGGCGACCGCGGCGACCGGGGTGGCGGTCTGGGCCGCGCTGGCCGCCGGGGCCGCCACGCCGATCGCCAGGGCCGCGACGATCGTCGCGGTCGCTATGCGGGCTGACTTCTTCATGCTGTTCTCTCCCTGAATGAAAGGATCGCCTTCGGGAGACAACTCTCGCCAGCCCAAGTACCTGTTCTCTATTGTCCGTTGGGGAATTGTCCGTTGGGGAGGGTCAGACTTCCGTGGACCTCCGCGTGCCGGAGTATGGAGAGAGCCGTGGCATCGCCGCGCGAACGCAGTTCGAGCTTTGCGATGATGCTCGACACATGAGCTTTGACGGTACGTTCGCTGATTCCGAGCCTCCGGGCCAGCAGCCGATTACTCTCACCGAGTCCGAGCATGTGCAGCACTTCCCTCTCCCTACGGGTCAGCTGGTCGATGTCGGGTGCCGCCACGGACATGACGTTCGACGTCCCCATGTCGCAGTGGCGAAAAGAGTCGTGGGTGTCCCAGGAGCCGGATCCCCGTGATGTCTCGAAAGTCATGACGTTCTCCCCGTGATCATTCGTCAACAAGCGTCGAACAGCCCTCCCGTGGTCAGCGGGAGGGGCCCGGCCAGCCATGCTTCCATCCACCGGGGGACCCGCGTTCATACGAGAGAAGGGCCCCAGCGGCCCTCGCCCCCGCCGCCTGGCGGGGCCCCGCCCCCGCCGTCCGGCGGGGGGGCGTGGACTGCGCCGTCCGGCGGGGGCGGGCGACAGCGACGGCCGGCGGGGCGATCGTCGGCGACGGCCTCCGCACACCCCCGGACATGCCGATGCGGCCCGCCGGAGAACCGGCGGGCCGCATCGAGTGGGTCAGGAGGCGGTCAGGCCGCCAGGTCGTTCTCCTCGGGCCCGGAACCGATCCGGGGCTCGGGGATGCCGAGCGTCCCGGGCACGGCGGACCGCGCGGCCGCGGCACGGGAACGGACCAGGCGCGCCCCGCTGCGGGAGCGGGCGATCGCGGAGACGAGCGGGGTCAGCAGGGCGTGGGCGAGGGGGGCGAGGAGCAGCGCCACCGCCGTACCGAGGGCGAAGCCGCCGATGACGTCGGTCGGGTAGTGGACGCCCATGTAGACGCGGCAGAAGCCCTCGGCGAACGCGAGGGCGATGGCGGCGAGACCGAGCTTGCGGTGGGCGATGAAGACCCCGACCGCGATGGCCATCGCCAGCGTCGCGTGGTCGCTGACGAAGGAGAAGTCGGTCTTGCCGTCGACGAGGACGTCCAGGCCCTGGTGGTCGTTGAAGGGCCGGGGGCGCTCGACGAAGCCCCGGATGGGGACGTTGACGAGGATCGCGACGCCGGCGGCGAGCGGAGCCCACAGGAGCGAGGCGACACCGGAGACGGAGTCCGCGAGGGAGTCCCGCCGGCGGACGCTCCACCAGCACCAGAGCGCGACGAGGACGAGGGCGAGCATGATCCCGTACTCGCCGACGAAGCCCATGACACGGTCGAACCAGGGCGGGGCGTCCCGCGCCAGCCCGTTGATGTCGTAGAGCAGGCTGACATCGGGGTTCGAACCATCCGATGCGAGTCCAGCCACTGCTGCCCCTTGCCTTGTCACGTGAGTCGAAACGAACTACCTGACGCGCGCGTTCCGCTCGTCGACGATGATCGCCCTGACGTTACCGAAGAGTGACACGTCGTCGCAGCTCAGGGCCTGTGCTTAACGGAGAGTTCCGGCCAACGGCCGGTCTTCGCGACGGCCTTCGCCGACGGAATGTCAGGTCTGCGGAAGATGCGTCGGAAGCGCCGCCGCGCCGTCCTTCGTCACCCGGGTCGCACCAAAGTAGTCGGGCGTGTCGATCTTGTCGAAGCGGATCACGGCCCCGGTGCGCGGCGCGTCGATCATGTAGCCACCGCCGACGTAGATGCCGACGTGCCTGATGGCGCGCGAGTTCGTCAGATCGTCGGAGAAGAAGACCAGGTCGCCCGGGAGCAGCTCGTCGCGGGAGGGATGGGGGCCCGCGTTGTACTGGTCGTTGGCGACGCGCGGCAGCTCGATCCCGACGGACCGGTACGCGGCCTGGGTCAGCCCGGAGCAGTCGAATCGGCCATTCTGCGCCGCTGTCCCGGTACCGCCCCAGAGATAGGGCGTACCGAGCTTCTGCTGCGCGTAGTAGATCGCGCCCGCGGCCTGCCGCGAGGGAGCGACGCGGCCGACCGGCCGGGCGAAGCTCTTCTCCAGCGACCGGATGATGCGTACGTAGTTCTGGGTCTCGGCGATCCGGGGCACGCCACCGGACTTGATGACCCGGTAGGCGCCCGCGTTGTACGCGGCGAGCATGTTGTTCGTCCGATCGCCCGGCACGTCCTTCACATAGCCGGCGAGCTCGCAGTCGTACGTGGCGGCCGAGGGGATCGCGTCCTTGGGGTCCCACACGTCACGGTCCCCGTCCCCGTCCCCGTCGACGGCGTGCCCGGCCCAGGTGCCGGGGATGAACTGGGCGATGCCCATGGCGTTGGCGGGCGAGACGGCCCTCGGGTTCCAGCCGCTCTCCTGATAGAGCTGGGCCGCGAGCAGGGCCGGGTTGATGGCGGGGCAGAGGTTCCCCCACTGCTGCACCAGACCCTGGTACGCGGCGGGCACGGCCCCCTTGGCCAGCGCCACGGTGCCGTTCTTGGCGTCCCCGGCGCCCCCGAGGAGTCCGGCGGCGGCGGAGTACGTACCGACGACGAGCAGCGCGACGAAGCTGAGGCACACACCGAAGACCCCACCGGCCACCAGCCAGGCCTTGCGCGCCTTACGCACCGTCAACCACCCCTGGGGTCTTGGCAGTCCATCGAGCGACAAGTCTAGGCGCGGCACCCACCCGGCGGACGGGCCGCCGGTCACCCGTTTCGGACAAAGTCATGCGGCCGGGAGCGGGCGGGGGGCCGGTACGGGACCAGGGGCGAGACCCGGGCGGCCACCACCCCAAGAGTGCAACAACGACAGTCATTGCCCGGAGTCACCCTCCGTGATACACAGAGTGACCATACGCTTCCTTGCATCGAAACCGGCCACGCCGTCCCAGGTCAAGACGGTCGGATCGGTCACATGTGCGGGGATCGGGTAAAGAGAGCCGCCAAGCCGTCACACGCGGGCGGTTTCATCAGCGAAGATAGGGCGATGACCCATGCCATCGGGCAGGGGCGACGAACTACCCATACAGGGGCGGTGAGTTACATGTACCTGGCGGCCGAAGAGGGCGACATCACCACCATCATCGGTGGAATCGCTCCTAACTGGGGGCCTTTCGGGAGCCTGGGCAATGAAGCCAAGGTGATGATCGAGGTCGTGATGGCCGTGGCCATCCTGCTCTGCCTCGGCATCGCCATCTGGGGAGCGGCCAAGCAGCGCATCGGCGCGACCGCACTCCGGGACACGTTCAGCGCCGAGCAGGGCAAGGGCCTGATCGTGGCCGGTCTGACCGGCGTCTTCATCATCGGCTCGCTGGGAACGCTGTTCACGATCGTGTACGGGATGGCCGTCTAACCACCGAGGTCACGTTCCCTGATGTCCAGTCACCACACCGCGCCCGCGCGGAGACCAGCACGGCTTCTGTCGTACCCGCGAACGGTTGAGGGGGCGTACCCGTCATGAGCCTCGGCGACGACGACATGGGCGGCTCCGGCCAGACCCGCACGCGCCTCCCCGAAGGCGGCACGGGCGACCCGTACGCGTCCCCGCGCCGCCCTCGCGGCTCGCGCTCGCTGATCACGGCGGTCGGTGTGGTGGTCCTCCTGATCGCCGCGATCGCCTTCGCGAACAGGGGCGACGGCGACCGCGGCACGGACAACACCTCGGGCTCCACGACCTCCTCGGACCAGAAGTCCCCCACGTCCCCCACGGGCGTCCGCCCGGTCCCAGGCAAGAACGGCACGATCCCGATGGGCTTCGCGCGGGACGAGCAGGGGGCGCAGAGTGCGGCGGCCAACTTCTCGGTGGCGCTCGTCTCGGCCGACATCCTGAAGCCGGAGCGCCGCAGCGAGATCGTCAGGCAGCTGTTCGTCCAGGAAAAGGTCGCCGAACTCGAGACCAGCTTCGACAAGGCGTACAGCCGGGAGTTCCTCGACAAGCTGGGTCTCGACGAGAACGGCAATGCCGCTGCCGGGATGACCTACGTGTCGCGCACGGCGCCGGTCGGCACCAAGGTCACGCAGTTCTCCGAGAGCGCCGCGACGGTCGAGGTCTGGTGCACCGGCGTCTTCGGCACGGCCGGAGTCAGCTCCACCAACCCGGTGACGAACGACTGGTTCACCATGACCCTGGCTCTCCGCTGGGCCGACAACGACTGGAAGGTGGAGAGCTTCTCGCAGAAGGAAGGGCCGGCCCCGGTCAACACCGACCGGACCGCCTCCGACGCCGACGCGATCGCCAAGGCCGTCGAGGAGTACGGAGGCTTCACGTATGCCCGCTAGGCCCCGTCCTTCGCTCCGCGTGGCCGCATTGCTGGCCACCCTCCAGACCGCAGCCGTGCTGCTGGCCTCCCGTGCCCACGCGGCTCCGACGCCGACGCCGACGCCTCCTACCAAGGAGCAGTGCGACCTCATCGTCGGCCCCGCCCGCGACTACTGCGAAAACGGCGACTCCGCCGGATCCGGCAGTGGGCGTGCCCCCACCGACCCCACCGCCGCCCTGGACCCCCTCGCCTCCCTCGCCCGCGGATGCGCCGACGCCGCCGTCACGATCGTCGACAAGCTCTCCGGCGCCGTCAAAGAGACCGCCGACGTCGACTTCACCAACCTCGAGTTCCTCGGCCGCTACGCCATCGTCTTCGCCGCCGCCACCTTCCTCACCCTCCTCCTCTGGCTCCTCGCCGTCGCCAAGCGAGCCATCCGCGGCGTGCCCCTCACCACCGCCATCTCCGAGGCCATCGGCTTCCTCTGGCTGACCGTCCTCGCCTCCGCCTTCACCCCGCTGATCCTCTACACCGTCGTCAACGCCACCGACGCCGTCACCGAGGTCATCGCCGCCGGCACCGGTCAGCAGACCGACGTCTTCTTCGGCAGCTTCAAGGAGGCCCTGCAGAAGGGCGACCAGATCGGCGGCGGGCCGATCATGCTGATCATCGTCTCCCTCGTCAGCATCCTCGCCGCCGGCGTCCTCTACCTCGAACTCTTCCTGCGCGCCGTCATGCTCTACGTCGGCGCCCTCCTCGGCGTCGTCGTCTACTCCGGCCTCGTCGACAAGAACATGTGGGGCCACGTCCGCCGCTGGGCCGGGATCATGATCGCGATCATCCTGGTGAAGCCGGTCATCGTCATCGTCCTCGGCCTCGCCGGCGCGCTCTCCTCCGGGACCGGCCCCGACTCCTTCTCCGCCGTCGTCTCCGGGCTCGCGATCATCCTGCTCGCCATCTTCGCCTCCGCGATGATCTACCGCTTCGTACCCGGCTTCGGCGACGAGATCGTCGCCTCCCGCAACAACCGCGTCCACCGCGCCGGCGAGAACGCCGCCGCCGCCGTCCTCTCCTCCCCCGCCTCCCTCGTCTCCCAGGGCATCAAGACCCACAGCACCCGCGACAGCGGAGGCGGCGGCGGTAACCAGAGCAGCGGCAGCGCCCCACGCCCCGCCAACCCCCTCGCGGGCGGAGTCGCCGCCCACAGCAGCCGCGGGGGCCCGGCCGGGGGCGGCGGCGGATCTGTCCCCTCCGCCGCACCCCCGCCGCGTAGCAGCAGCCCCACATCAGGCACCCCGCACAGCAACCGCAAGAACTCAGGAGGTGGAGGGCGTTGACGACCCAGTCCCAGCCGGTCGCGCCCCGCCGTACGTATCTCATCGGCCGTGCCCGGCCGAACGCGATCGTCGGCAAGAACCGCGAGACCGGCGAGATCGCCCTCATCATCGCCGGCGCGTTCCTCGGCATGATGAGCGGACTCCTCGTCCCCGCCCTCACCCTGCGGATCGTGCTCCTCGTCGGCTTCCCCGTCCTCGCCCTCGCCGCCGTGTACGTCCCGTACAAGCACCGCACCTTCTACAAGTGGTTCGAAATCAACCGCAGCTACAAGCGGTCCCTCAAGCGCGGCACCGCCTACCGTTCCGCCGCCGCCGAGGCCGGCACCCGGTTCGACGGCCGTGAGGTGGAGATCGGCCCGCCCCCCGGCATCGGCCGGATCAACTGGCTCTCCGCGCCCTTCGGCCCCGACGAGATCGCCGTCCTCCTGCACGCCGACCGCCGCACCGTCACCGCCGCCATCGAGATCGAGGGCCCCGGCGTCGGCCTGCGCGACAGCGAGGACCAGGAAGCGCTGGTGGACCGTTTCGGCACGCTGCTCAAGCACGTCGCCAACGGGGACGGCTTCGTCACCCGCCTGCAGATGCTCGCCCGTACCCTCCCCGCCGACCCCGACGCCCACGCCAAGGACGTCGCCCAGCGCGGCGACCCGCAGGCCCCCGGCTGGCTCCAGGACTCCTACGAGCAGCTCCAGTCGATGGTCTCCACCTCCAGCGAGCAGCACCGCGCCTACCTCGTGGCCTGCATGCACTACACCCGCGAGCTCGCCGCCGAGGCCAACGCCATGGCCCGCGCCGCCCGCCACACCTCCGGCGCCCGCAAGCTCGACCGCGACGCCGGCCTCGCCGTCGTCATGGCCCGCGAGCTCACCGACATCTGCGCCCGTCTCGCCGAGGCCGACATCCGGGTACGTCAGCCCCTCGGCCAGTCTCGGCTCGCCTCCCTCGTGCACTCCATGTACGACCCGGACCACCCGATCGACCACATCCAGGCCATGACGAAACGAAACGCTTGGCCCGCCGAACTCGACGCCATGGAGCCCACCTACCTCCAGGCCAAGACCCGCGAGTCCTCCACCCGCGCCCCCTGGTGCCACGCCACCGCCTGGGTGAAGGAGTGGCCGATGACCCCCGTCGGCGTCAACTTCCTCGCGCCGCTCCTCGTGCACACCCCCGACGTGATCCGTACGGTCGCGGTGACGATGGACCTCGAACCCACCGAGGTCGCCATCGAGCGCATGCTCACCGAGAAGACCAACGACGAGGCCGAGGCCTCCCGCCAGGCCAAGATGAACCGCACGGTCGACCCTCGCGACATCGCCGCGCACGGCCGGCTCGACCAGCGGGGTGAAGATCTCGCCAGCGGCGCGGCGGGGGTCAACCTCGTCGGGTACATCACCGTGTCGTCGCGCTCGCCCGAAGCCCTGGCCAGGGACAAGCGCACGATCAGGGCCTCCGCCGGCAAGTCGTATCTGAAGCTGGAGTGGTGCGACCGCGAGCACCACCGGGCGTTTGTGAACACCCTGCCGTTCGCGACCGGCATCCGCCGCTAGCCACCCGCCACTAGCCGCCAGCCACGCCAGCCGCTAAGGGGCCCGTGCACATGCGAGATCCACTCTCCGCCCTCACCGAAGCCTTCACCTCCTTCCTCTTCGGGAAGGTGGAGACGACCCGTCTGCCCGTCCGCACCTCGACCGGCCAGGCCCAGGCGGTCTACCTGCCGACGGCCGCCCCCGGCCTCGGCGACTCCGGCGTGATCATCGGCCGCGAGGTCTACAGCGGCAAGGGCTACATCTACGACCCGTTCCAGCTGTACGGCCAGCAGCTCCCGGCCCCCCACTGGCTGGTCCTCGGCGAGTCCGGCAACGGCAAGTCCGCGCTGGAGAAGACGTACGTCCTGCGGCAGTTGCGCTTCCGCGACCGGCAGGTCGTCGTCCTGGACGCCCAGGGCGAGGACGGCGTCGGCGAATGGAACCTCATCGCGCAGGAGCTGGGGATAACTCCCATCCGCCTCGACCCGATGGTCGCCGTCGACGCCGGCATCCGGCTCAACCCGCTCGACCCGTCGATCACCACGACCGGGCAGCTGGCCCTGCTCCGTACGATCATCGAGGTCGCGATGGGCCACGGCCTCGACGAGCGCTCCGGCTTCGCGCTCAAGGTCGCCCACGCGTACGTCAACGAGCACATCACCGACCGGCAGCCGATCCTCACCGACATCGTCGAGCAGCTCCGCCACCCGAAGGCGGAGTCGGCGGAGGCCATGAACGTCGACATAGACGACGTACGCGCCTGGGGACTGGACGTCGCGCTCGTCCTGGACCGGCTGGTCGACGGTGACCTGCGCGGCATGTTCGACGGCCCGACGACCGTCGGCATCGACCTCGACGCGCCGCTCATCGTCTTCGACCTGTCCCACATCGACCGCAACTCCATCGCCATGCCGATCCTCATGGCGATCGTCGGCGTGTGGCTGGAGCACACCTGGATCCGCCCCGACCGGAAGAAGCGCATCTTCCTGGTCGAGGAGGCCTGGCACATCATCAACAGCCCCTTCGTGGCGCAGCTGTTCCAGCGGCTGCTCAAGTTCGGGCGACGGCTCGGCCTGTCCTTCGTCGCGGTCGTCCACCACCTCTCGGACGTCGTCGACGGCGCGGCGGCCCGGGAGGCCGCGGCGATCCTCAAGATGGCCTCCACCCGCACCATTTATGCCCAGAAAGCCGACGAGGCCCGGGCCACGGGACGCGTCCTCGGACTGCCACGCTGGGCCGTCGAGATCATCCCGACGCTCACGCCCGGCATCGCCGTCTGGGACGTCAACGGCAATGTGCAGGTGGTCAAACACCTCATCACCGAGAGGGAGCGACCGCTCGTCTACACCGACCGCGCCATGACCGAGTCCTCCCTCCCGGACGACCTCCAGGCCGCGGAGTGGGAGGCGGAGCAACGGGCCTCCCTGATCGAGCAGCAGCTGAACGACCCCTCCCGGTCGACGGTGGCGTGAGATGCGGAAGGACACGCAGGAACGGCAGCAGGGCGGCATCCCGGACGGGCTGGTGGTCGCCCTCGTCGGCTTCGTCATCGGCCTGACGGTGCTCGTATGGACGGCGACCGGCCTGGCGGCCCTGCTCGCGAAGGGCGCCTGGCCGGACGGGGTCACCTTCAACCGGACCCCCATGGCCGTCCGCGCCCTGATCGGCAGCCCGCAGGACCTGGCGGGCGCGTGGCCGGGCACCCCGGCGGACCAGCTGTCGGGGTACGGGCTGTTCTGGGGCCTGCTCATCGGTGAGCTGATGGTGCTCGTGGTGCTCACGGTGTTCGCGGTGGGGACGCTGGCGCGCTGGAGGGCGGTACGGGCGGGCAGGCGCGAGGGCGCGTACGGGACGGCGGGTGCGGGCGAGGCCGCGGCGGCTGTCGAGTTCGCGAAGTCCCCGGCCGTTCGGCGTACGGAGGTCACGGAGCGGGTCGCCGCCCCCGCCTCCGCGCCGGAGCCCCCTCCGGCCGGCACGACCACCGCGCCCTCACCGACGCACGCGGAGCACCCACCCGCCCCCCGGAAGCCCCTGGAACAGGCCGTGGCCGCGCCCCCTGCGGCGGCTCCCGGCTCCGTCGTCTACGGCGCCCCCGCCACACGCCGCCCCGCCGCCCTGCAGGCCCTCCAGGACGCCGAGGGCCCCGTCCTCGTCGTCACCTCCGACCCCACCCTCTGGGCCGACACCAAGGACGCACGCGGCAAGCTCGGCCCCGTCCTCGTCTACGACCCCGGTCACCTCTGCGACACGCCCGCCCGCCTCCACTGGTCCCCGTCCGCCGGCTGCGCGGACCCGGCCGTCGCCCAGGAACGGGCCGTCGCCCTCCTCGCCCCCGTACGGCCGCCGTCCCGCCTGGACGCGGCGGTCGCCGACACCGCCGAAACGCTCCTGCGCTGCTGGCTGCACGCCGCCGCCCTGGACGACCGCCCCTTCAAACAGGTCCACCGCTGGGCCCAGGGCACCGGCGCCCACGAACCCGTACGGATCCTCCGTACGCACCCCAAGGCCGCCTCCGGCCACGCCGGCCTCCTGGAGTCCGCGCTCACCGCGCACCCGGAACGCCGCGAGATCGCGCAGGAGTTGACCGCACGGGCACTCTCCGCGCTCTCCTCGATCCACATCAGGGACGCGTGCACCCCGAATCGAACTGATTCGCTGACACTGGAATCTTTCGTCGCCGAAGGGGGCACGCTCTATGTGGTCGGTGAACCCATCGAGGACCCGCGCACCCGCCCCGGCGCGATGCCTCTGCTCACCGCCCTCGCCGCAAGCGTGGTCGAGCACGGCCGCCGCATGGCCGCACGGTCATCCGACGGTCGGCTCGACCCACCACTGACCCTCGTCCTGGACGACGCCGCCGCCGTGGCCCCCCTCCCCCAACTACCGGACCTGCTCGCGTCCGGCCACGACACCGGCCTGCCCACCCTGGTCCTCCTCCGCTCCCAGGAACAGGCCCGCGCCCGCTGGCCGGAGCCCCTGCCCCAGACCTGAGGCAGGGCCGGACACGGCCTAGGCCACCGGCCTGAGGTACTCGTACTCCACCTCGCGGGCCACGACATCCCCGGGCACCGCCACGACCACGCCCGACGCCACGAACCCGAACCGCCGGTAGAAGGCGGCGGCCCGCGCGTTGTCCTCGTGGACGTACAGCCGCACCCGCCGGATCACCGGCTCCGGCAGCGACCAGGACCACTCCACACCCGCCCGGAACAACGCGTCGATCACCCCCGTGCCCCGCGCCTCCGGCCGCACGTACACGCCCACGATGTGCGTCTGGTCGGCCGTCGCCGGCTCCCCGAGCCGCACCTCGTCCGACGGCCGCTCCACCAGCAGCGTGATCGTGCCCGCCCAACTCCCGTCCGGGGCCTCCGCCACGAACTGCCGGATGCTCGTGCCGCTCTCCGACGCCCCCTCGGCCCGCTCGCGCCAGAACGCGTCGGGACGCTTCACCGCCTCCTCGTACGTGTCGAGGAAGGCGATCTTCGCCACCGGGTCCTGGAGGGACGCGAGCCGGATCTCACGGGCCCTCTCCCACTCGTCGCCGCGGATCGTCCGTATCAGGTAGCTCATGCCCCCGATCCTCGGCGCAGCCCGCCACCCCCCACAACTGCTTTCTCGTCGTACCCCGGTACTACGCCCCTCCCCAGGCCCCCGCCCACGGTCGGACGCTCCCCCACCCCCCGCTCCGTAGCGTCGTGGACATGATCCGAGCTGACGAACTCACCAAGCGGTACGGGGACAGGACCGTCGTCCAGGACCTCAGCTTCACCGTCCACCCCGGCACCGTCACCGGCTTCCTCGGCCCCAACGGCGCCGGAAAGTCCACCACCCTCCGCATGCTCCTCGGCCTCGACGCCCCCACCCGCGGCCGCGCGACGGTCAACGGCCGCGCCTACGCCGCCCACACCGCGCCCCTCACCGAGGTCGGCGCGCTCCTGGAGGCCCGCTCGCTCCACCCGGGCCGCTCGGCGTACCACCACCTCATGGCGCTCGCCCACACCCACGGCATCCCCCGCTCCCGCGTCGAGCACGTCCTCGGCCTGACCGGCCTGGCCGAGGTCGCCCGGCGCCGGGTCAAGGGCTTCTCCCTCGGCATGGGCCAGCGCCTCGGCATCGCCGCCGCCCTCCTCGGCGACCCCCGCACGATCGTCCTCGACGAGCCCGTGAACGGCCTCGACCCGGAGGGCGTGCTGTGGATCCGTACGCTCCTCAAGTCCCTGGCCGCCGACGGCCGTACGGTTCTCGTCTCCTCGCACCTGATGAGCGAGATGGCCCTGACGGCCGACCACCTGATCGTCATCGGCAAGGGCCGACTCCTCGCCGACACGACCGTCGACGCGCTCGTACGGGAGTCGGGCGGCGCCTCGGTCAAGGTCGTCACCCCGGAACCGACCCGGCTACGCGAACTGCTCCCAGGCGCGGCGGAGATCACCGTCGACGCCCCGGACACCCGCCACACCCCACACGCCCTCCGCATCACCGGCATCGACGCGGCGGACATCGGCCGCACTGCGGCCACCCACGGCGTACCGCTGTACGAGCTCACCCCGCAGACCGCCTCCCTGGAGCAGGCGTTCATGGACCTCACCCACGACTCGGTCGAGTACCAAGGAGCAGCAGCCGCATGAGCACCCCCGCCCCCGCTCTCACCCACGCCCGCGTCCTGCGCTCCGAGTGGCACAAGCTGTGGACGGTCCGCTCCACCTGGATCACCCTCGTCGCCGCGGTCGCGCTCGTCCTCGGCGTCGGCATCCTCATGGGCGCCACCTACACCTCCGACGGCGGCGACTCCGACGTCGACACCGTCGTCCTCACCCTCTACGGCTCCCAGCTCGGCGGCATCTGTCTCGCCGTCCTCGGCATCCTCGTCACGGCGGGCGAGTACTCGACCGGCCTGATCAGGGCCTCCCTGACCGCCGTACCGCGCCGGCTCCCCGTCCTGTGGGCGAAGACCACCGTCTTCACCGCCGTCATCTTCACCGTCTCCTTCGTGACCGCCCTGATCACGTTCCTCACGGCGCAGCTCTTCCTCTCCGACACCGACCAGGCGGCCTCCCTCGCCGACGACGGCGTTCTCGCCGCCCTCGCGGGCAACGCCGCCGGCGTCACGCTCCTCAGCCTCGTCGCCCTCGGCCTCGGCGCCGCGCTCCGGTCCGTCCCGGGCGGCATCGGCGCCTTCATCGGCGGCGTGATGGTCCTGCCGGAGGTCCTCGGGATGCTCCCGTACGACGCCGTCGACACCGCGATCCGGTACTTCCCCACCCAGGCGGCGGGCGCCCTCGGCTCCGCCGACCCGATGCCGAACGCGGCCTCCCCGGGCGCCGCGCTGCTCGCCCTGTGCCTGTGGGCGGCGGCGAGCCTGATCGTCCCGGCGCTGTCGCTGAAGCGCCGCGACGTATGAGGATGACCGGGTGACGACGGAAGAGCACGCGGACCCGGGCCGGCCGGAGGAGCCCCTCAGCCGCTACGTCCAGCGCCAGACCGCCCGCGTACGAAGCTTCGACACGCGGCGCCCCTGGCTCTGGGACGGACTGGTCACCGCCTTCTGGACGGGGGCCGCACTCGTCGACGCGGCGGGCGGCTGGCGGAACACGGCCCGGGACCCGTCCGTGGCGGTCTGGCTCGTCGTGGCCATGAGCCTGACGTTCGCGCTTCCCCTGCTGTGGCGCCGCCGCCATCCCCTGCCCGCCCTCACCGTGATGGCGGGCGCGTCCCTCGTCAACGACTGGACGGGCGCCTTCCTCCAGGCCGCCCTCCTCCAGATGATCGTCGTCTTCCACATCGCGCTACGGCTCCGGCTCCGCGCGCTCCTGTGGACCCTCGCTCTGCTCACCCCGCCCCTGGTCGTGGGCACGATCCGCCATCCACAGGGCAGTTGGGACCAGCACATCGTCCCCACTCTCTGGGCCTACGCGATGGTCGCACTCCTCGGCATCGCCGTCCGCTCCCGCCAGGACTACACCGCCGCCCTCGTGGACCGGGCCCGCCGCCTCGAAGTCGAACGCGACCAGCAGGCGCAGCTCGCCGCCGCCGCCGAACGCAACCGGATCGCACGGGAGATGCACGACATCATCGGCCACAACCTCTCCGTCATCACCGGCCTCGCCGACGGCGGCCGGTACGCGGCGGCCAAGAACCCCGAACGCGCCGCCGAGGCCCTCGACGCCATCGGCACGACGAGCCGCCAGGCCCTCGCCGAACTCCGCCGACTGCTGCGCGGCGAGGCGGTACGCGACCCCCAGCCCACCCTGGCCGACCTGGACGCCCTGATCACCGGCGTACGCAAGGCAGGTCTGCCAGTACACCTGAAGGCCACGGGCGACACCCACGAACTCCCCGCGGGTGCCCAACTGACGGTCTTCCGGGTCGTCCAGGAAGCCCTGACGAACACCCTCAAGCACGCGGGCGAGGACGCCGAGTCGACGGTCCTCCTCGCATACGCCCCCGAGGAGGTGACGGTGGAGGTGACGAACACGGGCAGCGGGCCGGCGTTCTCCGTGCCGGCCTCCTCCGGCGGAGGCCAGGGCGTCCCAGGCCAAGGCGTCACAGGAATGCGCGAGCGCGCCAAGCTCTACGACGGCACACTCGAAGCCGGCCCGCTGCCGAAAGGCGGGTGGCGTGTACGACTCCGACTCCCCCTGGAGGACTCCCCCTCGTGACGACGGTGCTGATAGCGGACGACCAGGCCATGCAACGCTTCGGCTTCCGCATGCTGTTGGAGAGCCAGGACGACATGACGGTCGTCGGCGAGGCACCGAACGGCACGGAGGCGGTCCGCCTGGTGGACCGCCATCGTCCGGACGTCGTCCTGATGGACATCCGGATGCCCGGCCTCGACGGCATCGAAGCCACCCGCCGCATCGTCGCGACCGGCGCCCGCACCCGCGTCCTGATCGTCACCACCTTCGACCTCGACGAGTACGCCTACGACGGCCTGCGCGCCGGCGCCAGCGGCTTCCTGGTCAAGGACGCCCAGCCGGAGGAGTTGCTCTCCGGCATCCGCGCGGTGGCGAGCGGCGACGCGGTGGTCGCCCCGAGCCTGACCCGCCGCCTCCTGGACGCGTACATCCACCACCTCCCGCCCGCACCGGGCCCGACGCGCGAGGACACCCGCCTGGCGCCCCTCACGGACCGCGAGCGCGAGATCCTCACGGTCGTCGGCCAGGGCTGGACGAACACGGAGATCGCCGAACGCCTCCACCTCGCGGAATCGACGGTGAAGACCCACATCAGCCGCATCCTCGCGAAGACCGGCGCCCGCGATCGCGTCCAGGCGGTCATCCTCGCGTACGACACCGGCCTGGTCACCCCGGCCTGAACCCCCGGCTACTTGGGCAGCACGGCCGAGGTCCACACCGCCGACCGCCGGTCGGTCCCGGCAAGGTCGGCGTCCTCGAGCACTGCCCGGGTGAAGTCCGTACGCGTCAGATCGGCGGCGGGCAGGCCTTTGTCGTCGTCCGCAGTGAAGTCAGCCCGCCTGAGCAGGGCATCGGTCAGATCGGCATCGATGAGCTTCGCGCCGGAGAGGTCCGCGTCGTCCAGGATCGCCCTACGCAAGGCAGCGCCCTTGAGGGCGCTACCGGCGAACTGCGAGTCCGCGAAGTAGCCCCCGCTCAGATCAGCCTCGTTCATGGTGGCCCCGTCGAACCGCGAGCCGTCGTACCGGCCGTCCTTCAGAGAAGCCCGAGTGACGTCTGCCTCCCGCAGATCGACATCGGAGAAGTCCCCTGTCGACAGATCGGCGCCGACAAGGAAGGCGTTCCGCAGATTGATCACCTGCACCCTGTCCTCGTTCGAGTGCGGCCGCGCCCCCAGGACGTTCAGTGCCTCCTGCACATCATCGGCGGGCCGAGCCTTCGGGTCCCGGTGCACCGCTTCGATCTGTGTCTTCGCCCGCGGCGCCTTCGCACGATCGCGAACATAGGCGCTGAGCACGTTGACGATCGCCTGCTGCTCGCGTGGAGACTCCTCCATCATCCGCTGGAGCCCGTAGATACTGCTGATCCGCACGTTCATGGACGGGTCACCAAGGTTCGCCACGAGCTCGCTGTACGAGGACGCGACCTGATCCCGCTCGGTGACGCGCAGAGTGTCGCGCGCCTGGCTGATCGTCATCGCCGTGAAGCCCAACGCCAGAAGGGCGGGTATCGCCGGCATGGCCGTAGCGATCGCCAGGTGCCGCTGCCAGCGACCCGAATCGCCGACCGTCGGCGTGGCTGGACCGGCAGACGCCGACGGCGACGACGGCGACGACGGTGTAGCGGTGATCAGCGAGGCATCGAGCAGGGCGTACCACCGGGAGGCATGCAGCCGGTCCTGGAGCTGGGCAAGAATCCGTACGAGATCGGGCAGCACGGCAGCCCCTTCCCGGAGCACCCTGCCCACCGCCTCGTGCAGGGTCCACGCCACATGCCCGCTGTGCTCCTCCAGCTCGGCCCGACGCTCGGCATCCGCGGGCACCCCACGCGAGGCGAACGCCTGAAGATCGGCCCGCAGTCGGGCCACGCTCGCGTCAAGCACCGACGTGTCCGGTGAAGGAGTACGGAAGGCCTCCCGGCAGTCGACGAGGGCCGCCAGGCAAGCGGAAAGGGGAGCCTCCTGCTGCTCCCACAGACCGAACCGCCGTCGCACCAGACGCGGCAGCCACCAGGCGGAGACAAGCAACGCGATCGCCACACCGAAGCCGAACCCGGCCTCCCACCCCTGCCACCACGTGACGAACTCCGGTTCACAGCCAAGAAGGAGGGACCAGCCGACACAGCCGGCGCCACCGTTGTAGAAACCCCGCTCGCCCAGGAGCTGGGCGAAGAAATCCCAAGGGTCGAGGAAGTCGGCGCCCGGCCCCTCCTCCAGAGCGGGATACATCGCGAGCCACGCCCCAAGCGACAGACCGCAGAAGGCGAGCACGGCGGGGACCACGGTCCCCCAGATCCTGCGCCCGTGCTCGAGCACCCGCGCCGAACGGTCCGCCTCTACCAGCCGGACGCGGAACTCCGCCATCGGCACCGTGCTCGCGACCCCTTGATGCCGGCGCAATGCGCCGGCCCGCCTTAGGTCCCGACCGACCTCCTGCGCCCGCGGCCTGACCCACCGTCGGGGGACGAGCAGAACGCGTCGCCCGGTACGCCGATGAGGATCCTCGAACTCTGCCGAACGCACGACCGCACGCCAGACCATGACCGCGACCAGCCAGCCGCTGGATGCCCCTAAAAGGGCGCGCATCCAGTCGCCCCACGAAGAAAAGTCCACAGAACGCAAAAATGCCTCAACCCCCGGACAAGGTCCAGGGGTTGAGGCTAAAAATTGTTCGGCGGCGTCCTACTCTCCCACAGGGTCCCCCCTGCAGTACCATCGGCGCTGAAAGGCTTAGCTTCCGGGTTCGGAATGTAACCGGGCGTTTCCCTAACGCTATGACCACCGAAACACTATGAAGTTAACCAACCGGGCATAATCACGGTCGTTACTTCAGAACTAACACAGTGGACGCGAGCAACTGAGGACAAGCCCTCGGCCTATTAGTACCGGTCAGCTCCACCCATTACTGGGCTTCCACATCCGGCCTATCAACCCAGTCGTCTACTGGGAGCCTTACCCTCTCAAGGAGGTGGGAATACTCATCTCGAAGCAGGCTTCCCGCTTAGATGCTTTCAGCGGTTATCCCTCCCGAACGTAGCCAACCAGCCATGCCCTTGGCAGGACAACTGGCACACCAGAGGTTCGTCCGTCCCGGTCCTCTCGTACTAGGGACAGCCCTTCTCAATATTCCTACGCGCACAGCGGATAGGGACCGAACTGTCTCACGACGTTCTAAACCCAGCTCGCGTACCGCTTTAATGGGCGAACAGCCCAACCCTTGGGACCGACTCCAGCCCCAGGATGCGACGAGCCGACATCGAGGTGCCAAACCATCCCGTCGATATGGACTCTTGGGGAAGATCAGCCTGTTATCCCCGGGGTACCTTTTATCCGTTGAGCGACGGCGCTTCCACAAGCCACCGCCGGATCACTAGTCCCGACTTTCGTCCCTGCTCGACCCGTCGGTCTCACAGTCAAGCTCCCTTGTGCACTTACACTCAACACCTGATTGCCAACCAGGCTGAGGGAACCTTTGGGCGCCTCCGTTACCCTTTGGGAGGCAACCGCCCCAGTTAAACTACCCATCAGACACTGTCCCTGATCCGGATCACGGACCGAGGTTAGACATCCAGCACGACCAGAGTGGTATTTCAACGGCGACTCCACCATGACTGGCGTCACGGCTTCAAAGTCTCCCACCTATCCTACACAAGCCGAACCGAACACCAATATCAAACTGTAGTAAAGGTCCCGGGGTCTTTCCGTCCTGCTGCGCGAAACGAGCATCTTTACTCGTAGTGCAATTTCACCGGGCCTATGGTTGAGACAGTCGAGAAGTCGTTACGCCATTCGTGCAGGTCGGAACTTACCCGACAAGGAATTTCGCTACCTTAGGATGGTTATAGTTACCACCGCCGTTTACTGGCGCTTAAGTTCTCAGCTTCGCAACCCCGAAAGGTCACTAACCGGTCCCCTTAACGTTCCAGCACCGGGCAGGCGTCAGTCCGTATACATCGCCTTACGGCTTCGCACGGACCTGTGTTTTTAGTAAACAGTCGCTTCTCGCTGGTCTCTGCGGCCACCCCCAGCTCACGGAGTAAATCCGATCACCAGTGATGGCCCCCCTTCTCCCGAAGTTACGGGGGCATTTTGCCGAGTTCCTTAACCATAGTTCACCCGAACGCCTCGGTATTCTCTACCTGACCACCTGAGTCGGTTTAGGGTACGGGCCGCCATGAAACTCGCTAGAGGCTTTTCTCGACAGCATAGGATCATCCACTTCACCACAATCGGCTCGGCATCAGGTCTCAGCCTTAATGTGTGACGGATTTGCCTATCACACGGCCTACACCCTTACCCCGGGACAACCACCGCCCGGGCTGGACTACCTTCCTGCGTCACCCCATCGCTTACCTACTACCACCTTGGTTCGCCGG
>NZ_JBSGWV010000001.1:262347-505947 GCF_053609105.1 Streptomyces sp. NPDC054975 | reverse complement strand
GTGCCACACGGCACCGGCCGACGGCAGACCCGATGAAGCAGAAGTATTCGACTGCACGAAGGGGAAGCCATGACAGCGACGACCGACGGAAGCGCCGGGGCCGTTGGCCCCCGGACGACCGCGGCCAGCACCACCACCGCCACCGCGCCCGCCGCCGGCAGCCTCGAAGAGGCGGCAGGGCGGGCGGCGGAACGCTCCATCGCACATCTGCTCGGCCGCCAGGACGCCGAAGGCTGGTGGAAGGGCGACCTGGAGACCAACGTCACCATGGACGCCGAAGACCTCCTGCTGCGGCAGTTCCTCGGCATCCGGGACGAGGAGACCACCCGCGCCGCCGCCCTGTTCATCCGCGGCGAGCAGCGCGAGGACGGCACCTGGGCCACTTTCCACGGCGGACCCGGCGAGCTCTCCACCACCGTCGAGGCGTACGTCGCGCTGCGGCTGGCCGGGGACCTGCCCGAGGCCCCGCACATGGCCCGCGCCGCCGCCTGGATCAGGGACAGGGGCGGGATCGCCGCCTCCCGGGTCTTCACCCGGATCTGGCTCGCCCTGTTCGGCTGGTGGAAGTGGGACGACCTGCCCGAGCTCCCACCCGAGTTGATCTTCCTGCCGAAGTGGTTCCCGCTCAACATCTACGACTTCGGCTGCTGGGCCCGGCAGACCATCGTGCCGCTCACCGTGGTCTCCGCCAAGCGGCCGGTGCGGCCCGCGCCGTTCCCGCTGGACGAGCTGCACGCCGACCCGGCCCGGCCCAATCCGGTGAAACCCCTCGCACCCGCCGCGAGTTGGGACGGATTCTTCCAACGCCTCGACAAGGCGCTGCACGTCTACCACAAGGTCGCCCCGCGCCGACTGCGCAAGGCAGCGATGAACGTCGCCGCCCGTTGGATCGTCGAACGCCAGGAGAACGACGGCTGCTGGGGTGGCATTCAGCCCCCCGCCGTCTACTCGGTGATCGCCCTGCACCTCCTCGGGTACGACCTGAAGCACCCGGTCATGCGGGCCGGTCTGGAGTCGCTCGACCGCTTCGCCGTCTGGCGCGAGGACGGTTCGCGCATGATCGAGGCCTGCCAGTCGCCCGTCTGGGACACCTGCCTCGCCACGATCGCCCTCGCCGACGCGGGCCTCCCGGCCGACCACCCGGCGCTCGTGCGGGCCGCCGACTGGATGCTCGGCGAGGAAATCGTCCGGCCGGGCGACTGGGCCGTCCGCCGGCCCGGACTGCCCCCGGGCGGCTGGGCGTTCGAGTTCCACAACGACAACTACCCGGACATCGACGACACCGCCGAGGTGATCCTCGCACTGCGCCGCGTCAAGCACCCCGACCCCGCCGGGGCCGAGGCGGCCATCACCCGCGGCGCCCGCTGGACCCTCGGCATGCAGTCGAAGAACGGTGCGTGGGGCGCGTTCGACGCCGACAACACCAGCGTGTTCCCCAACCGGCTGCCGTTCTGCGACTTCGGCGAGGTCATCGACCCGCCCTCGGCCGACGTCACCGCGCATGTGGTGGAGATGCTCGCCCACGAGGGCAAGGCCCAACACCCCCGTACCCGACGGGGAGTCGAGTGGCTGCTCGCCGCACAGGAGCCCAACGGCGCCTGGTTCGGACGGTGGGGCGTCAACTACGTCTACGGGACGGGCTCGGTGGTCCCGGCGCTCACCGCCGCCGGACTGCCCCGCTCCCACCCGGCGATCCGCCGGGCCGTCGCCTGGCTGGAGTCCGTGCAGAACGAGGACGGCGGCTGGGGCGAGGACCTGCGTTCGTACAAGGAGGAATCCTGGATCGGGCGCGGCGTCTCGACCGCCTCGCAGACCGCCTGGGCACTGCTCGCCCTCCTCGCGGCCGGCGGGCGTGACACGAAGGCGGTCGAACGGGGCGTCGCCTGGCTCGCCGCGACACAGCGGCCGGACGGCTCCTGGGACGAGCCGTACTTCACCGGCACCGGCTTCCCCTGGGACTTCTCCATCAACTACCACCTCTACCGCCAGGTCTTCCCGCTCACGGCCCTCGGCCGCTATGTGAACGGCGAACCGGCGCTCTCCGGGGAGGGGTGATGGGCGAAGAGCCGGGGCCACCGGCCGGCTCCACACCCCCGCTGCTGATCGCCTGCGCGCTCGGCATCGAGCAGCTCGCCCTGCGCAGCGGTGACCGGACCGGCGCGCCCGACGCCTTCACCGTCGTGCGCACCGGGATGGGACCCGCCCATGCCCGCCGTGGCGTCGCCCGGGCGCTCGACCGGGAGCCCTGGCGGGACGCCGCCGTCATCGCCTCGGGCTTCTGCGCCGGGCTCGCCCCCGGGATGCACCCCGGAGACCTGATCGTCGCCGACGAGACCCGGGGCGAACCGGGCGGCCCCGACCCCGTCACGGCCTGCACCGGGACCGAGCTCCTGGTGAAGGCCCTCGCCCGGACGCTGCCCGGGCGCACCGTCCACACCGGACCGCTGACCGGCTCCGACCACGTCGTCCGGGGCCACGAGCGGGCCGCCCTGCGCGCCACCGGGGCCCTCGCGGTCGACATGGAGTCCGCCACCACGCTCCGTACCGCGCTGCTGGCGGGACCGCGTCCGGTTGCGGCCGTACGGGTGGTCGTGGACGCTCCAGAACATGAACTGGTCCGGATCGGCACGGTACGCGGTGGAATATCGGCGTTCCGTGTTCTTCGTGCCGTCCTTCCCGCATTCTTCGAATGGCACCGTTCTTTGCTGCTCCCCAGGAGGTGAGCGAGTTATGGCCATGCCGCTCCGTCAGTCCATCCGGGTCGGGACCTATCTCTTCGAACAGAAGCTCCGCAAGCGGGAAAAGTTCCCGCTCATCGTCGAACTGGAGCCCCTGTTCGCCTGCAACCTCAAGTGCGAGGGCTGCGGAAAGATCCAGCACCCGGCCGGTGTGCTCAAGCAGCGAATGCCGGTCGCCCAGGCCGTCGGCGCCGTCCTGGAGTCCGGGGCGCCGATGGTCTCCATCGCGGGCGGTGAGCCCCTGATGCATCCTCAGATCGACGAGATCGTGCGCCAGTTGGTGGCGAAGAAGAAGTACGTCTTCCTCTGCACCAACGCACTGCTGATGCGTAAGAAGCTGGAGAAGTTCACCCCCTCCCCGTACTTCGCCTTCGCGGTGCACATCGACGGGCTGCGCGAGCGGCACGACGAATCCGTGGCCAAGGAGGGCGTGTTCGACGAGGCGGTGGCGGCGATCAAGGAGGCCAAGCGGCGCGGCTTCCGGGTCACCACCAACTCGACCTTCTTCAACACCGACACCCCGCAGACCATCATCGAGGTCCTCAACTACCTCAACGACGACCTCCAGGTCGACGAGATGATGATCTCGCCCGCGTACGCCTACGAGAAGGCCCCGGACCAGGAGCACTTCCTCGGCGTCGAGCAGACCCGCGAACTCTTCAAGAAGGCCTTCGCGGGCGGCAACCGGAGCCGGTGGCGGCTCAACCACTCGCCGCTCTTCCTGGACTTCCTGGAGGGCAAGGCGGACTTCCCGTGCACCGCCTGGGCGATCCCGAACTACTCCCTCTTCGGCTGGCAGCGCCCCTGCTACCTGATGAGCGACGGCTACGTTCCCACCTACCGGGAGCTGATCGAGGAGACCGACTGGGACAAGTACGGCCGGGGCAAGGACCCGCGCTGCGCCAACTGCATGGCGCACTGCGGCTACGAGCCGACCGCCGTCCTCGCCACCATGGGCTCGCTCAAGGAGTCCCTGAGGGCGGCCCGCGAGACCGTCTCCGGCAATCGCGGATGACGTGACGCGTACGGGAGGCCCGCGAGCCCACCGGGCGCGGGCCTCCCGCACAGCCGAGCACCGTACGACGAAAGGGGGCCGAGCATGACGATTCTGGAGACCATCCGGGGGCCGCGCGACCTCCGGCCGCTGAGCGGCGCGGAGCTCGACGAACTGGCTGAGGGGATCCGGCAGTTCCTCATCCACGCGGTCGCCAGGACGGGTGGCCATCTGGGGCCCAACCTCGGCGTGGTCGAGCTGACCCTCGCGCTGCACCGGGTCTTCGACTCGCCCGACGACCGCATCCTGTGGGACACCGGACACCAGAGCTACGTCCACAAACTCCTCACCGGACGGCAGGACTTCTCCAAGCTGCGCAGCAAGGGCGGGCTCTCCGGATACCCCTCCCGCGAGGAGTCGGAGCACGATGTCATCGAGAACTCGCACGCCTCGACCGTCCTCGGCTGGGCCGACGGACTGGCCAAGGCCAACGAGGTCCTGGAGAAGGACGACCACGTGGTCGCCGTCATCGGCGACGGCGCCCTGACCGGCGGCATGGCCTGGGAGGCGCTGAACAACATCGCCGCCGCCCGCGACCGGCCCCTGATCGTCGTCGTCAACGACAACGAGCGCTCGTACGCCCGGACCATCGGCGGGCTCGCCGCCCACCTGGCCGTCCTGCGGACCACCGACGGCTACGAGCGCTTTCTCGCCTGGGGCAAGGACGTCCTCCAGCACACGCCCGTGATCGGACCGCCGTTGTACGGCTCGCTGCACGGCGCGAAGAAGGGGTTCAAGGACGCGTTCGCCCCGCAGGGGCTCTTCGAGGACCTCGGGCTGAAGTACGTAGGTCCCGTCGACGGCCATGACCTCGCGGCCGTGGAGTCCGCCCTGAGCCGGGCCCAGCGGTTCCACGGGCCGGTCCTCGTGCACTGCCTCACGGAGAAGGGCCGCGGCTACCGCCCCGCACTGGAGGACGAGGCGGACCGCTTCCACGCCGTCGGCGCCATGGACCCCGTCACGTGCGCGCCGCTCACCCCGTCCGCCGGACCTTCCTGGACCTCCGCCTTCGGCGACGCGATCGCCGAGATCGGGGCCGAGCGGCCGGACGTCGTCGCGATCACCGCCGCCATGCTCCACCCCGTAGGACTCACCGAGTTCGCCCGGCGCTTCCCCGACCGGGTCTGGGACGTCGGCATCGCGGAGCAGCACGCCGTCGTCTCGGCCGCGGGCCTGGCCACCGGCGGGCTCCACCCGGTCGTCGCCGTCTACGCGACCTTCCTCAACCGCGCCTTCGACCAGCTGCTCATGGACGTCGCCCTGCACCGGTGCGGCGTCACGTTCGTCCTCGACCGGGCCGGGGTCACCGGCACGGACGGGCCGTCCCACAACGGCATGTGGGACATGTCGATCCTCCAGGTCGTGCCGGGTCTGCGGATCGCCGCCCCGCGCGACGCCGACCAGCTCCGCGCCCAGCTGCGCGAGGCCGTCGCCGTCGACGACGCCCCGACCGTGCTGCGCTTCCCCAAGGAGACCGTGGGTGCCCCGGTGCCGGCCGTGGGACGGATCGGCTCGATGGACGTCCTGCTCCAGCCCTCGGAACCGGACGCGGAGGTCCTGCTCGTCGCCGTCGGCGTCATGGCCGAGGTCTGCCTCCAGGCCGCCGACCTCCTCACCGGTCGCGGCATCCGCTGCACCGTCGTCGACCCCCGCTGGGTCAAGCCGGTCGACGAGGCCCTCGCCCCCCTCGCCGAACGCCACCGCCTGGTCGCCGTCGTCGAGGACGGCGTCCGCACCGGCGGCGTAGGAGCCGCCGTCGGCCAGGCCCTGCGCGACGCGGGCGTCGACGTGCCCCTGAGGACGTACGGGATCCCCGAACAGTTCCTCGCCCATGCCAAACGCGGCGAGGTGCTCGCCGACCTCGGCCTCACCCCGGTGGAGATCGCCGGGAACATCAGCGCCGCACTGACCCGGAAGAAGGGGCGATGAGCAAGGAGTTCGACCTTTCGGCACTGCTCGCCGAACGCGGCGCGGAGCGCTACGAGCTGCACGCCCGGTACCTCAACCACCAGCTCCCGCGCATGCTGCACACGATCGGCTTCGACAAGGTCTACGAACGGGCCGAGGGCGCCCACTTCTGGGACGCCGACGGCGAGGACCACCTCGACATGCTGGCCGGCTTCGGCGTCATGGGCCTCGGCCGGCACCACCCCGTCGTCAACAAGGCCCTCCACGACGTCCTCGACGCCCAGCTCGCCGACCTCACCCGCTTCGACTGCCAGCCGCTGCCGGGCCTGCTCGCCGAGAAGCTGCTCGCCCACAGCCCGCACCTCGACCGGGTCTTCTTCGGCAACAGCGGTACGGAAGCGGTGGAGACCGCCCTGAAGTTCGCCCGGTACGCCACCGGGAAGCCCAGGATCCTCTACTGCTCCCACGCCTTCCACGGCCTGACCACGGGCTCCCTCTCGGTCAACGGCGAGAAGGGCTTCCGCGACGGCTTCGCCCCGCTGCTGCCCGACACCGCGATCGCCCTCGGCGACCTCGACGCCCTGGAGCGGGAGCTCCGCAAGGGCGACGTGGCGGCTTTCGTCGTGGAGCCCATCCAGGGCAAGGGGGTGCACGAGGCCCCGCCCGGCTTCCTGCGCGCCGCCCAGGAGCTGCTCCACCGGCACGGGGCCCTGCTGATCGCCGACGAGGTGCAGACGGGGCTCGGCAGGACCGGTGACTTCTACGCGTACCAGCACGAGGACGGCGTCGAACCGGACCTCCTCTGTGTCGCCAAGGCACTCTCCGGCGGGTACGTCCCGGTCGGCGCGACGCTCGGCAAGGACTGGATCTTCAAGAAGGTCTACTCGTCCATGGACCGCGTCCTCGTCCACTCCGCCAGCTTCGGTTCGAACGCACAGGCCATGGCGGCCGGGCTCGCCGTGCTCTCGGTGATGGAGAACGAGGGGACGGTCGCGAACGCGCGCCGGATCGGCGAGCTGCTCTCCTCGCGCCTGAAGGAGCTCGTGCCGCGCTACGAGCTGCTGCACGAGATCCGCGGGCGCGGCCTGATGATCGGCATCGAGTTCGGCCGGCCCACGTCGCTCGGGCTGCGCAGCCGGTGGACGATGCTCCAGGCCGCCCGTAAGGGCCTCTTCGCGCAGATGGTCGTCGTGCCGCTGCTCCAGCGCCACCGGATCCTGACGCAGGTGTCGGGCGACCATCTGGAGGTGATCAAGCTGATTCCGCCGCTGATCATCGACGAGGCGGACGTGGACCGTTTCGTCACCGCGTTCACGGCGGTGATGGACGACGCCCACGGGGGTGGCGGGCTGATGTGGGACTTCGGGAAGACGCTGGTCAAGCAGGCGGTCGCGCAGCGCTGACGTCTGACGGCACGGGTTTTGCCTCTGGGGCAAGAAATTTGCCTCAGAGGGAAGATGCTGGCGGAATGGAGGCATGGAGCACCTCCCCGGGGAGCTGTCCTCGGACCCCGCCGCCCCCGACATGAGTGCCGCCCTGCCGGACGTCGCGCCGCAGCTGCGCGGCCTGCGCCGGAGGCGCGGGCTGACCCTGGAGGCCGCCGCGCAGCGGGCCGGACTCTCCCCGGCCCATCTCTCCCGGCTCGAAACGGGCCACCGCCAGCCCTCGCTCCCGATGCTGCTCGCCCTGGCCCGTATCTACGGTACGACGGTCTCCGCCCTCCTGGGCGAGGCCCCGCCCGAGCGTGATCCGATCGTCCGGGCCGGCCGGGCCGAGCCCGTCGAGGCCGACGGCTGGACCTACCGCCAGGCCGGTGGACCGGGCCGTGCCCTGCAGGCGCTCCGTGTCCACGTTCCGTACGCCACCCGCACCGACATCGTGCGCGTGCACCCCGGCGAGGAGTGGCTGCACGTCCTCGACGGGCAGGTGCGCCTCGCGCTCGGCGACGCCGTCCATGTCCTGGACCCCGGAGACAGCGCGCACTTCGACTCGCTCACCCCGCACCGCATCGGCGCCGTCGGCCGCGGCGGGGCCGAGCTGCTCTTCGTCCACACGCTGATGCAGAGCCCCGCCGCCGAGCTGTGCCTCGGTGACGGCGCCCCGCATCCGCGCTGAGCCCTTCAGAAAGGACCGATATGTCCGAGAAGCCCGCACCGGTGACCGGCGAGGAGCGCGAGGCCGGCAAGTTCCCCAAGGGGCTGGTGCTCCGCCTCTTCGCGTACCTCGTGGCCGGACACCTCTTCGCCGGCTTCCTCTACCTGCTGTTCACTCTCGGCGGGCAGAACCCGTAGCGGACGGGGGCTCGCTCACGCCTCCGTGACGAGGCGCTCGCGCAGCCGCGCCCGGGTCTCAGGGGTGAGCTTCAGGCCGGTGGTGAGGTAGTTCTCGGCCGTTCCCCAGGTCTGCTCCATCGTCTCGAACGCAGCCCGCAGGTACTCCACCCGCGCGTCGAACAGCGGGCTGATCAGCTCCATCACCTCGGGCGCCATCGCGTTCGCGGAGGTGGAGCTGCGGCGCACCTTGTAGCGGCGGTGCGGGTCGTTCGACTTCACGTAGTCCGCCTCGATCGCCTCGCGCTCCACGCCCACCGCGAGCAGCGAGATGGCGATGGAGAGGCCGGCCCGGTCCTTGCCGGCCGCGCAGTGCATGAGCGCCGGGACGCTGTCCTCGGCGAGCGCGTGCAGGATGCGGCCGTGCTCCGCCGTCCGCTCGGCAATCATCTTCCGGTACGAATCGGACATTCGGTCCGCGGCCTTGCCGTCGCCGAGAATGGCGCGGAGCTGCTCCAGCTCGCCGGAGCTGACGAGCTTCCAGAACTCCTTGCCGTCGGCCGGGTCGTTGAGCGGTATGTTCACATTTCGCACACCCGGCAGTTCGACGTCCGGGCCCTCGATCTTGATGTCGGCCTGATTGCGGAAGTCGAAGATCGTGTGCAGGCCCAGGGTGGAGAGAAACGCCGCGTCGTCCTCGGTGGCGTGGGCGAGGTGGCCGCTGCGGAAGAGGCGCCCGAACCGCACCGTACGGCCGTCCACGGTCGGCAGTCCGCCCACGTCCCGGAAGTTGCGTACCCCGGTGAGCTCGGGTTCGGTCGGCGAGATCTGGGGCAGCTGCTGCGTCACGGGTGCTCCTGAAGGTTGACGGACCGCGATCGGTTCCTGATCGATTCCTGGGGCAATCATCCCGGGTGTCCGGGGCCGTGCGCACCCCTGGGTAGGGGATTGGGTGTTCTGTCCGAATTGGCCCCTTCGGGATAACGCGCCCTTGTTTTAGGGGAGATGGGATTCGGGGCGTGAGCAGCGTCATAAAGGTGACGGACCGTGCCTGATCGTCCGGACCAATTTCCCTGCCTGAAAAGGAAATCGATCCTCCGTCGTCCACGGAGGGTGACCGGAATGCGGTGCGGATATCGCGCCCGGCAATTGCGATCGGAAACCCGTGGCTTGTTCGCCGCGACCCCGCTCGTCTAGCGTCACCGTCAATCCGGTCGGACCGCCGAATCCTGCCACCGTCCGGAATCCGCACCCATCCACGCCCGGCAGGAGCGGGGGACCCAGGTAAGTACGCCGCACCGGTCGATCCGGACGGCTCGGGGTGAAGCCGCGTGAGAACGCGGCCGGACATCTCCAGTCCGAACCCGACAGCTCACCTCGTAGGCGACGGAGAGGAATTCGCCATGCCCGCAAAGGGTAAGCATCGCCGTCCCAAGGTCAACCCGATCACGCGCGGATTCGTCGCTGCCGGCACCGGTGGCGCCGTCGTCGCCCTGCCGCTGTTCGGTGCGACCGGAGCCCACGCCGCCGAGAAGGCCGCGCCGACCGTGACGTCCGAGCAGGCCGTCGCCGCCGTCGCCGCCGCTCCCGCGAAGGCCCCTGCCGCCGCGAAGCCGAAGACGTACTCCGTCGTTCCCGGCGACTACCTGTCGAAGATCGCCGCCGAGCACGACGTCAAGGGCGGCTGGCAGAAGCTGTACGCCGACAACCGCCAGGTCGTCGGTGAGGACCCGTCGCTGATCCTGCCGGGCATGAAGCTCACCCTCGGCGCCAAGTCGACGGCCAAGGCCGCCCCGAAGGCCGCGGCCCCCAAGGCTGCTCCGAAGGCCGCGCCCAAGGCCGAGAAGAAGTCCTCCTCCGACGCGAGCGAGTCGCGCAGCTCCCGCTCCGCCGCACGCGACACGGCTCCCGCCCAGAACTCCGCCCCCGCGAAGTCCTCCTCCTCCGGCTGGGTCGCCCCGGTCTCCGGCGGCGTCTCCACCCCGTACCGGGCCTCCGGCTCGATGTGGTCCTCCGGCTACCACACCGGTGTCGACTTCATGGCCTCCTCCGGCACCTCGGTCAAGGCCGTCGGTGCGGGCACCGTCCACTCGGCCGGCTGGAGCGGCTCGTACGGCAACGAGGTCGTCATCCAGCACGCCGACGGCACGTACTCCCAGTACGCCCACCTCTCCTCCCTCTCCGTCTCCGCCGGCCAGACCGTGACCGGCGGCCAGGAGATCGGCCTCTCCGGCTCGACCGGCAACTCCAGTGGCCCGCACCTGCACTTCGAGATCCGTACCGGCCCGAGCTACGGCTCGGACGTCGACCCGCTGGCGTACCTGCGCCAGCACGGCGTCGGCATCTGACGGATTCGCGTCACCCGCAGCACCCCCAGGGGCCCGGCACTTCCGAGTGCCGGGCCCCTGGGGCGTATTCCGGCTTGGTGGAATCTTGACCGGTGGCGTATCTCACGCAGCGTCAACCCCTCCTTACGGTCGCGTAGGTCACACCCATAAGGGAAAGATGTGCTCCCGTGGCAGACGATTCGAGATCAAGAGACATGCAGGCATTCGGGTCGTACGCGGCGATCGGGGACAGCTTCACCGAGGGCGTGGGAGATCCGGGGCCCGACGGGCAGTACGTCGGCTGGGCGGACCGCTTCGCGGTTCTGCTCGCCGACCAGTTGCCGGAGAACGACGCGTTCCGTTACGCAAACCTCGCCGTCCGGGGCCGGCTCCTCGACCAGATCGTGGCGGAGCAGGTCCCGAGGGCCAAGGAGCTCGCCCCCGACCTGGTGAGTTTCTGCGCGGGCGGCAACGACATCATCCGCCCCGGCACCGACCCGGACGATGTCGCCGAGCGCTTCGAGCGCGCCGTCGCCGACCTCACGTCGGCCGTCGGCACGGTGATGGTGACGACCGGCTTCGACACCCGCGACGTCCCGGTCCTCCGGCACCTCCGCGGCAAGATCGCGACCTACACCGCCCACGTCCGGGCCATCGCCGACCGGTACGACTGCCCGGTCCTCGACCTGTGGTCGCTCAAGTCCGTGCAGGACAGGCGGGCCTGGGACAACGACCGGCTGCACCTCTCGCCCGAGGGGCACACCCGGGTCGCGCTGCGCGCCGCCCAGGTCCTCGGGATGCCGGTGCCGGCCGACCCGGACCAGGCCTGGCCGCCGCTGCCGCCGAGGGGGACCCTGGAGGTCCGCCGCGACGACATCAACTGGGCCAAGGAGTACCTCGTGCCGTGGATCGGACGGCGCCTGCGCGGCGAGAGCTCGGGCGACCACGTGGCCGCCAAGCGGCCCGACCTCATGCCGCTCGGGGACCTCATGCCCCTGTGAACGACCCGTCGAGCGCGGCCGGGATCCGTTCCAGGACGCCGCCCGCGAACACGTCGTACAGCGGCAGCGTCTCCAGGTGGACATAGCCGATGTGGCAGTCGCAGACGGCGAGCGGGCAGGCCCGCGGGCGCAGTGCGGCGCGGTACGAACCGTCGTACAGGTTGCCCAGCTCGGCCTTGACGAAGTGACAGCGGCGCACGGTCCCGTCGCCGTCCACGGAGATCACCGACTCGCCGGTCCGGCAGGGCAGCCCGCCGGACCGGTGCGGATGGCGGCTGTACGGGAAGAGGGGGTCGAGGGCCGTCCAGCTCTCGGCCTCCTCGTCGGTGTACGTGTGCCCCTCGGCAGCGTTCACCCAGAGGTAGACCTCGGGCGGGAGGTCGTCGCGCAGGCGCAGGGCGTGCTCCCGGTGTTCGGGCAGGCCGACGACGCCGACGCTGAAGCGGGTGCCTCGGGCCGCCAGCGCGCGGCACTTCGCGAGGAAGCGGTCGTACGGCGTCTGGCCGGGGTGGTACGTGCACCAGAGCGCGAGGGCCCGGGGGTCGGCCTCGGCCAGCCACTCCGTGCGGCAGCTCAGATTGGTCTGGATCGCCACCCGCTCGACGTGTGGCTGGTGGGACAGCTCGGTGAGCGTGCGCCGGTACCACGAGCGGACCAGGCCCTCGCCCCAGGGCGTGAAGAGAATCCTCAGCCGGTCTCCGCTCTGCGCCGCCACCCAGGCGGAGAAACGCTCCAGCGCGGCGCGGTCGGCGCGCAGCTGTGCGCGGCTGTCACGGCGCTTGGCGAAGGGACAGTAGGGACAGTCGTAGTCGCAGGAGGCGAGCGGCCCCCGGTACAGGATCGTCAGGTCCACGACGGCGCCCCTACTTCGGCTCGTAGGCGGCCATCGCCGCCCGGACCGCCGGGGAGAACAGGGCGGGACCGAGCGCGTCCGAGTGCGCCAGACCCTCGGGGGAGAGCCGCAGCAGCCCGGCGGGCGCCGTCGGATCCAGCCAGCCGAGCTCCTCGAACAGGCCCAGCTCGTCGGGGAAGTCCGCGAACGGCGACCCGCCGAACCGCTCCTCGTACTCCCCGGCCGCCATGCCCCGGGCCTGGAGGAGCGACTGGAGCAGATGGCGACGGCGCGCCTCGTCCGCGTCGACCCACCGGCCCACGCGCGCCCGGCCGAAGTCCTCCGTCGCCGCGTAGTCGTCGATGATCGCGCGGATCTCCCGCATCTCGACGGCGTAGTCGAAGGAGTAGTGCAGCGACGAGGTGTACGAACGGGCCCCGCAGCCCAGGCCGATCATGCCGTCGGTCTGGCAGGCGTAGTCGTCGGCGCCCTGCGGCGGCGCGTCGGCGCGCCGGAACATCCGCATCGACACCTGCTCGTACCCCCGGGCGAGCAGATGGTCCCGGCCGTGGCGGTAGAGCCGCAGCCGCTGCTCGTCCCACTCCCGGTCGGCGGTCGCGGCGAGCCGGCCGAGGCCGGTGAGAGGGCGGACGTACAGCGGGTAGAGATAGAGCTCCTCGGGCCGCCAGGAGAGCGCGGCGTCGAGCGACTGGGTCCAGGTCCGCTCGGTCTGGCCGTCGATGCCGTAGATCAGATCGATGTTGAGGACGGGGACGCCGGTGTCACGGATGCGGCCGAGCGCCTCCTCGACGTCGGTACGGCGCTGGGGGCGCACGGCGGCGCGGGCCTCGGCCTCGACGAAGCTCTGCACGCCGATGCTGAGCCGGGTGGCGCCGCGCTCGGCGAGGACGGTGAGCCGGTCGGCGGTCGCCGTCGACGGGGAGGTCTCGACCGAGAGGGGGACGGCGCGTAGGTCGACGCCCATCCGCTTCTCCGCGATGTCGCAGAGCCGGTCCAGTTCGCCGGCGGTGAGGAAGGTGGGGGTGCCGCCGCCGAAGGCGGCCGTGGCGAAACGGACCGGCCCGCCGTCTCCGAGCGCCTCGCGGGCGGCGGTGGCCTGGCGGTCGAGGGCGTCGAGGTAGCGGGTCGTCAGCTCGTCCGGGGCGCCGATCCGGGTGAAGAGGTTGCAGAAGCCGCAGCGGACCTCGCAGAAGGGTATGTGGGCGTAGAGGGAGAGCGCGTCCTTCGGCTCGGCCCGCCAGAGCGCGGCGAGGGAGGGCGCCGGATCGGGGAGCGGGCGGTACGCGGTCTTGTGGGGGTAGGCGTAGACGTAGCTCTCGTACGGGCGCGGGGTGCCGGTCATGCGACGTCCTCGTGCCGCGGGCTCTCCACGAGGAAGTGGGCGTACGGGACGGTCCAGACGACCTCGTGGCCGAGCCGGTGGCCGGTGAAGCCGTCCTCGCCGTACGCGGTGCCGTGGTCCGAGCAGACGATCGCGAAGCAGCTCCGGCGGCTGCTCATGGCGGCGAAGAGGCGGCCGATGTGCCGGTCGACGTACTCCAACGCCGCCGCGTGCGAGGCGCGGGTGTCGCCGGACTCCCGGGTCGCGCCGGGAAGGTGGAACCAGTTGGGCTGGTGCAGTGCGGAGACGTTGACGAAGAGGAAGAGCCGCTGCTCGGGTGGGAGCGCGGCGACGATCTCCTCGGCCCGCTCCACCTGCGACTCGAAGGAGGTGGGGGAGGCGACGCCGAAGGCGGGCTCCCAGTGGCTCTCGTCGAAGAGGCCCGGCAGCACCGAGCCGAGCGGGCCCTGCCCGTTGAAGAAGCCGACGCCGCCGACGCACGCGGTGCGGTAACCCTCCTTGGCCAGGCCGGAGACGAGGTCGGGGGTGTCGTACACGAAGGTGCCGTCGGCCGTGGTCTCGCTGCCCGCGAAGCGCGCGGCGAAGAGGCGGGGGTGCGGACCGGGGGCGGCCGGGGTCGGCAGGAACCCGGCGAAGATCGCCTGGTGGGAGGCGTAGGTGAAGCTCCCGGGGGCGTGCCGGCGCTCCCAGCGGCCGTCGGGGAGGTACCGGGCCAGGTTCGGGATGCGGCCCGCGGCGGCGAGTTCGGCGGCCACGTCGTACCGGAGGGTGTCGAGCGTGACCAGGAGGAGGTCGTGGCTGCCCACGATCTCGTTCATGTCGGGTGCGTGCTGCCGGTTCACGTGGTGCTCGTTCCTGTGGTGGTGCTCTTGTGTGGGGTGGTGCTCTTGTGTGTGGTGGGGCGCGTCGGGGTGCCGCGCAGCAGCGCGGCGACCTGGGCGGCGTAGGTGTCCAGGCCCTCGGCGCCGCTGCCCGGCAGGCCGGTGAGGCCGGGAAGGAGATCGCCGAAGGCGTTGACCTCGCCGACGGCGAAGCGCCGCCAGCCGACGGCCGGCAGCAGATCGATCCCGACGCACCGCGTGCCGGGGAAGGCGTCGGCGGCCCGCTCGCACACCTCCAGCGCGTCCGACCACCGCCCGCCCGCCGCCGAGACCGCCGCGCGCACGGCGCCCAGATCGCCCCGGGCGCCGCCGAGATGGAGGTTGGTCATCGGGGAGCGGCTGGTCCGCACGACGGCGTGGGTGGCGCGCCCGTCGATCACGACCACCCGCAGATCGGCCGCCCGGCCGTGCTGCGCCGCCTTCGGCAGCCAGCGCTCGATGTGCAGACCGTCCGGGGCCAGCGCGTCCACGATCGCGGCGACCTCACGCTCGGTCGTGTAGCGGCGTACCCGCAGGGAGTTGAAGAGGCGCCCGTCCGGGGCCCGTTCCACGGAGGTGGTGGCTTGCACGCGTCCGGCGCCGTTCGTCTCCACGGCCAGGACCCCCGAGGCGGACGAGCCGTGCGCGAGCTTCACGAAGACCCGGGACAGGCCCGAGGCCGCCATCAGCGAGCGGACGTCCGCCCAGCCCCGTACGGGAGCGCCGTCCGCGCCGGACGTCGGCGAGTCCGGCACCGGGACCCCGGCCTCGCGCAGCCGGGCGTGGGCGAGCCGCTTGTCGAACAGCACCGCCGGCTCGGCCGGGTCGTCGACCAGGACGGCCCCCGCGTCGCCGACGGTCCGGGCGAGCCGCGCCGTGGCGGCCGTGAACGCCTCGTACCAGCGGGCCGTTCCCTCGACACGGGTCGCGTCGTCCGTGCCGCGCAGCAGCAGCTCGACGTCCGGGTCCTCGCCGGGCGACTCCAGCCGCACCGTCTCACCCGGGTGGAACCGTCCCCCGCCCCGCAGGACGTCGAGCCAGGGCTCGACCCGCGCCTCGGGCAGCCCGGCCGCGCGCACCGCGTCGAGGAAGTACCCGACGCGGCGGTTGGCCGGATTGCCGACCACGACGAGGCGCGGGTGCGCGAGGAGCGGGGGAGGTGTCATTCGGCGACCGCGACGTACCGGAAGACCTCGCCGTCGCCGTCGTCCTCCGGC
Source organism: Streptomyces sp. NPDC054975 (assembly GCF_053609105.1). Taxonomy (NCBI): domain Bacteria; kingdom Bacillati; phylum Actinomycetota; class Actinomycetes; order Kitasatosporales; family Streptomycetaceae; genus Streptomyces; species Streptomyces sp. NPDC054975. Next base: position 490,377 of record NZ_JBSGWV010000001.1, on the reverse strand, counting down.
TCCTGCGCGTCGTCGACGTCGACCGTCACCCCGTACGGCGTGAGGGCGTCGACGATCCGCTCGCTCATCTTCTCGCTGAGGTAGTGGTGGGAGAGGTCCAGGTGCGTGAGGTGGGTGAGCGGCTGCCCCGTGAGCAGCGCCTCGGCGCCCTCGTCGGTGAGCGTGCCCATCGACAGGTCGAGGCGGTCGAGGCGGGCGACCACCGGGGCGCCCGCCACGGCGGCGGCGATCTCGTCCTGGAGAACGCTGTTGCGCAGCGCCAGATCACGCAGGGCGGGGAAGCCGGTGCCGGCGAGCACCGGCGCCAGGTCGTCGACCGAGGCGTCGCCGCCGTACTCGTCCGTGCCGAGCCACAGGTCCAGCTTCTCCAGCGCGGGCAGGTCACTGCCCGCGATGCCGCGCACGACCTCGGCTCCCAGACCGCCCGACTCCACCACGAGCGTGCGCAGCGCGGTGTGCCGGACGGACGGGAAGGCGAGCGCCGTGCCGCCGCGCACACCCAGCTCCCGCAGCCCGGGGTAGGCGGCCAGGAGCGGCGTCACGTCGGACTGCTGGATCCAGGAGATCTCGCAGTCCTCGAAGGTCATGTCGCCGAGGAAGAGCGCCTCCAGGGAGGGGAGCCGGTCCTCGGCGGCCTCGACGAGCGCGGTGACGATCGCGGCGGACGAGGTGTCGTACGCCTCGTCCCAGCCGCCGACGACGAGCGCGCGGACCCGACGGGTGTCGACGCCCGAGAGGAACCGGGCGAAGACCTGCTCCCACTGCTCGTCGTCCGGTCCGCAGTACGTCGGGCCGGAGACCCGCCAGGCCACGGAGGCCGGGTCCGGCAGTTCGACGACGGCGTCCGGGTCCGGGAAGTCGAACACGGGCAGGCCGTGGAACTCCTGCATATCTCCCGAGATGGTCATGAGTGCTCCAGACACCGGACGGCGTTGATCGGCTGACGCGAGAAGTTGTACCAAGCCGCACCGACAACGCCGTGCGCCGGGGCGGTCGGAGGCCGTTGTCAGTGGCTGCCTCTAGCGTCGAATACGTGGTCGACACAGACCGTGCCCACCACGGAGGGGAGAGCCATGTACCGGCAGGGAGACGTGCTGATCGTGCCCGTCACGGAGACGGCGGTGCCCGCGCACGCCAAGGACGCGGAGGGGGAGCCGAGGGATGCGCGGGGCCGGCTGGTCCTCGCGCTCGGCGAGGTCACCGGGCACGCCCACGCGATCCCGGGGCCGGGGCGACTGGTGCGCGAGCCCGGGCCGTTCGGGCCGTTCCTGCTCGAACTGCCCACGGGCGGACGCGTGGTGCACGAGGAGCACGCCCCGATCCCGCTGCCGAAGGGCTGGTACCGCGTGGTGCGGCAGCGGGAGTACACACCGGGCGCGTACCGGATCGTCGCGGACTGACAGGGGGAGAGACATGAACGGGACAGTGATGACCATGGACAGATGGCGGGCCGTCGCGGCCGCCACCGGGGCGGCCGACCGAGCGGCGGCGGAGGCGGGAGTACGGCTCGCCTACGCCACGGCCGGGCTCGCGGCGCCGGAGCGGATCGTCTGGGCGGCCTCACCCCGGGCGGCGGTCGGGCTCGTGCGGGAGCTGACCGATGCGGGACGTTCGGTACGGGACGAGGTCCGCACCCGACCCTGGGCGGAGGAGCGCCGCCGGGTCCATGACGAGTTGGGCCCCCAGGGCTGGACGGCGCTGTGGTCGAGCACCGGGGCGCCGCTCTGGGACACCACGCGGGCGCTCGCCGACCGGATACGGGCCGCCGTCGTCACCGACCTCGCACCGGCGCCGGCCGTCGCATCGGCCGTGGCATCCGCCGGGACTTCGGCCGAGGCACCCGAGGGCGCGCCCGCCGACGTGCCGGACGCGGCCCGGGAGGAGGCCGCCGCCGTGCGCCTGATCCTGCTCGACGCGGTCCTCGGCCAGCACGACGCGGCCTGGCTCGCGGCCTTCGACGGCCGGGGCGAGCGCCTCGCCGGGCTCGCGGCGGTCGCCGAGAACGCGGGCTGGTGGTGGCCGTACGAAAAGGTCGCCGTCGTGTGCGAACGACCCGTCGAGCTGCACCGGGACGAGGCCGGCCGCCTGGACCGGGGCGACGGCCCGGCGCTCGCCTACGGCGACGGCTTCGCGCTGCACGCCTGGCGGGGCATGGCCGTGCCGGCGGAGTTCCTCGCCGAGCTCGGCGGGCTCACCCCGGAGCGCATACGCGCCGAGGAGAACGCCGAACTGCGCCGCGTGATGCTGGAGTTCTACGGCTACGACCGCTATCTCGCCGAGTCCGGCGCACAGCCGGTGGCCCGGGACGAGACGGGCGTGCTCTGGCGGATCGAGCTCGTGGACGACGAGGACGTGGTCATGGTCGAGGTGGTCAACGCGACCCCGGAGCCGGACGGGACCTTCCGTACGTACTGGCTGCGCGTGCCGCCCCGGACCAGGACCGCGCGCGAGGGCGTCGCGTGGACCTTCGGGCTCGCGGAGGCGGCCTACGAGCCCCTCGTGCAGACCTGAGCGGGTGACCGGGCGGTCGTGGCGCCCGGGCGGGCGCGCGGGGCGGTGCTGGGATGAGCACGGCCGGGATCCCACCCGGCACCATCCCCCTTCGAAGGGACCGCTTGTGACGACCCGTCGCCAAACCTCCCGCACCCGTGTCCATCTCCGTGTCCTCCGTCGCGCGACGGTCGTGGGCGCTGTGCTCGGCGCCGTCACGCTCGCGGGTGGCGCGTCACCCGCGCTCGCGAGCGCGACCGCGAGCGCGCCCGCGGCAGGGCCTGCCGCTGTCCGGTCCGCGGCGGCGACCATCTCCGTGACCGGGACCGGCCGGGCCTCCGCGGCGCCCGACCTCGCGGTGCTCTCGGTCTCGGTCGAGGCGAACGGCAAGACCGCGAAGGAGGCGATGGAGGGGCAGAACCAGGCGGCGAAGAAGCTCCTCGAAGCCCTGCGGAAGCAGTCCGTCGAGGACCGGGACATCCGCACGGACAGCCTCTCCCTCTCCCAGGTCTACACCCAGACCGCCGACGGAGAGAGCAAGGCGAGCGGCTACACGGCCTCCCAGAGCTTCTCCGTGAAGGTCCGGAACGTCGACAGGGCGGGGCAGGTCATCGGAGCCGTCACCGAGGCGACGGGGAACGCGGGCCGGGTCCACGGTGTGAGCTTCGACGTCGCGAACCGGAAGGCGCTGCGGACCAAGGCCCGCGAGGCCGCCTACAAGGACGCGTACGAAAAGGCCTCCGAGCACGCCCGGCTGAGCGGACACGTGCTCGGGCGGCTGGTCTCCCTGTCCGAGACCGACGGCGGTTCGGGCACCGGAGCCGTACCGGAGATGCCCTCCGACGCTCCGGGCGTGCCGCTGGTCCCCGGCGAGGTCGAGGAGCAGGTGACGCTCACGGCCGTGTACGAGTTGCTCTGACGGCCGGGCCGGACTTCCCGGACACGTTCTAGGCCCTCGGGCGGGGCTCCGGCGCTTCCAGGGACGGCAGGCCGAGCTCGCGGGCCAGGGCGGCGTCGGCCCACTCCAGCATGGCGGCGCGGGAGAGGGACCCGGCGTAGGAGGTCATCTGCACCGCGAGCCCGTCCAGGAAGGCGGTCAGCCGCCAGGCCGCGCCCGCGGGGTCGGCGCACGGGAACTCGCCGGCCTCCGCACCTTCGGCGATCACCCGGGTGAGAGCCGCCTTCCACTGCTGGTCGAGCGCTCCGGCGACCTCGCGCAGCGCCGGTTCCCGCAGGCAGGCGGCCCAGCCCTCGATCCAGAGCCGCCACCCCTTGGCCTGCCCGGTCGGCGCGTACCAGCGGACGGCCGTGCGCAGGCGGCGCAGGGCCGTGGTCCGTCGCCCGAGGAGGCGGCGCAGGTGCGCGAGGTCGGCCTCGGCGGCGTACGCGAACGCCTCGGCGACGAGCTTCTCCTTGGTGGAGAAGTGGTAGAGCACCAGTGCGTTGCTGACCCCGAGGGCCGAGGCGACATCGGCGATCCGGACGGCCGCCACTCCTCGTTCCTCGATCTGCTCGACGGCGGCACGGAGCAGCTCTTCCCGCCGTTCCGCCACGCTCAACCGCACTCTCGCCACGCCGGTCAGCCTACACAGACCATGCCACGGGCAAGATCATCTTTTCCGTGGCTCGGAAGGGCCGGCGGGCCGCCGGGCAGGGCTCAGTACCAGCCGTACCGCCGCGCGATCTCCGGCAGACGCTCCTCGACCAGCGCGTGGGCCGCGACGCGCGGGGCGGTACCGTCCGCCTCCGCCCGGTCCAGCATCCGGCCGACCAGGGTGCGCATGGCCGCGCGGATGTGGGCGAAGGCCTCGTCCGGGTCGGCGGTGATGTCGCCGAAGAGGGTCCACCACCACCAGGCGTTGGTGGCGGAGTTGACGACGACGTCGGGCAGGACCGTGATCCCGCGCGCGGCGAGGAGTTCCTCCGCGTCGGGAAGGACGGGCATGTTGGCGGCCTCGACGATCCAGCGGGCCGTGATCCTCGCCTGGTTCCCGCTGTCGATCGCGTAGGAGACGGCGGCCGGGACGAGCACCTCCGCGTCGGCCGCGAGCCATGCGTCGCCGGGCTCCTCGCGGTCCCCGGGCCGCAGGGCGGAGCGGTCCACGGTTCCGTGGGCGTCGCGCGCCGCCAGGAGCGCCTCGACGTCCAGCCCGTCCGCGTTGCTGATGGTGCCCCGGACGTCGGCCACCGCCACGACGGCGAGTCCGGCCCGGGCCAGGAAGCGCGCCGTGGCCCCTCCCATGGTCCCGAAGCCCTGCACGGAGACACGGGTGCCGGCGTACGGCCGGCCCGCCCGCTCCAGCGCCACCAGGACCGATTCGGCGACCCCGCAGCCGCCCGCCAGCTCGTCCAGACCGATCCCGTCCACCTCCGTCCCGAACGCGTCCGCGAGCCTGCGCCGGGCCCGCGCCTCGTCGTCAAGCAGGGGGTAGACGGCCTGGATCGAGGAGACGAGGCCGGCCTCGGCCGCCGCCCTGTCCACCAGGTCCTGGGTCAGACCGAGGTCCTCGCCCGTGGTCCAGAAGCGTTCGATGTACGGGCGCATCGCCCGCAGATAGCGGACCAGGACGCCGTACGCCTCGGGCGAGCGGGGATCGCAGTCGATACCGCCCTTGGCGCCGCCCAGCGGGACGTACCGGCTGTTCGGGTCGTAGTGCAGGGCCTCCTTCATGGTCATCCCACGTGCCAGCCCGGCCACCTCCGCCGCCGTACAGCCCTCCCGCATCCGCAGTCCACCGCTGCACACACCGCGCACCAGCCGGTCGATCACCAGGTGCCCCTGCCGACCGGTGACGGGATCCGACCAGGTCAGCGAGATCAGCGGGGCGGTGCTCATGGGGGTTCTCCGAGAGGGCGGGGCGTAGGTGCTACTGAATGGGCGTTCAGTATCGCTGATCGTCCCGGCCGGAAGGCGCGCGGGCCGACCATAATGGAACGACCCCGACCATCAGGAGGTCCCGTGACCGGCACCGGCTCTGCCCCTTCGCTGCGTGCCAGGCTGCGCGCCCTGCGGCCCGAGGCGTTCGGCGCCGATCCCGCGGGGGAGCGCCTGGAGCGGATCCACCGCTCGCCGAACTTCGCGGACGGTGTCTTCCAGAACCCCGTGGCCGCCCGGCACAGGCCCTCCGGCTCCACCGTCGAGTTCGCGAAGGTCTACTTCCAGAAGGAGGCCCGGGCCCGCCGGGCCCCCAGCGGCACGATCCCCGTGCACGCCACGACGCTGGCCGACCTCGCCAAGCCCCCGGTCTCGGGCCTCCGGCTGACCTGGATGGGGCACTCCAGCGTCCTCGCGGAGATCGACGGCCGCCGCGTCCTGTTCGACCCGGTCTGGGGCGACCGCTGCTCGCCCTTCGCCTTCGCCGGGCCCAAGCGCCTGCACCCGGTGCCGGTGCCGCTCGCCGCGCTCGGCCCCGTCGACGTCGTCGTGATCTCCCACGACCACTACGACCACCTCGACCTGCCCACGATCAAGGCGCTGGCGTCCACGGAGACCCTCTTCGCCGTACCGCTGGGCGTGGGCGCCCACCTGGAGCGCTGGGGTGTGCCGGCCTCGCGGCTGCGCGAGCTGGACTGGAACGAGTCCACCGAGGTCGGCGACCTCCGGCTGACCGCCACCCCCGCCCGCCACTTCTGCGGCCGGGGCCTGCGCAACACCCAGCACACCCTCTGGGCGTCCTGGGTCGTCACCGGCCCCACGCACCGGATCTACCACAGCGGCGACACCGGCTACTTCCCCGGCTTCGCGGAGATCGGCGCCGAACACGGCCCCTTCGACGCGACGATGATCCAGATCGGCGCGTACAGCGAGTACTGGCCCGACATCCACATGACGCCGGCCGAAGGCGCCCAGGCCCACGTCGACCTCCAGGGCGGCCGCCCGCACGGAGTGCTCCTGCCGATCCACTGGGGCACCTTCAACCTGGCCCCGCACGCATGGGCGGAGCCGGGGGAGTGGACGGGCGACGCGGCCGAGGAGGCCGGCCAGGCGGTGGCGTTCCCCCGCCCCGGCGAGCCGTTCGAGCCAGGGGGGAAGCTGCCGGCCGGGCCATGGTGGCGCGAGGTGTCCCATCCGATGGCGCACCCGTGGCGGCGGGCGCGGGGTGCTGAGAACGTGGCCGAGCCGAGCAGGGGCGATCTGGACCTCGCGAGCGAGCGATGACGGGGGTTCGTGCCCTCGCAGCCGGCGGCCCCAGGTCGTACCGGCCGGGAGCAGCCTGACGCGGACGGGTGACCGCCGGACGCTCGTCCGTGTCCCTGCCGCGGCGGCCCATGCGCCCTGACGATCCATGACGGTCACCGGGTGCTTGCCCAGGCCGCCGTCGCGGCAGGCGAACCGTCCGGTCCGGCGGGTGCACCGCCCAGGGATCATGGTGCGGAAGCGGAGTTCTCGGTCGTGGCCGGGGCGCGGCCCGTCTCGGGCAGGTACTCGGTCGTCACCGCACCTCCGCAGCCTCACGGAGGCCGGCGGTGCGGGGCCGGTTGGCTGCCCGGGCTTACGACCCGCGGGCCCTCTCAGCCCAGTCGCACGACCACCCCCGCAGTGCTCTACTGAAGGTGGGAACTCTCGCTGAGAGGGGGACGACATGCACGCTTCCTCCCGCAGGCGGACCACCGTTCTGGCCTCGGCCACGGCTCTGCTGAGCCTCGGCGTGCTGGTACCCGCCGCCCCGTCGCAGGCCGCCCCGTCCGGACCGGTCGTGCTCCGTGTCATCGACGGTGACACGCTCGAGGTGCGAGGTACCGGCAGGGTCGTCGCCGACGGCGCCGTTGCCCGCGTACGTCTGCTGGAGATCGACACCCCCGAGCGCGGCGCCTGCTACAGCCGCCAGGCCACGGCCCGGACCGCCGAGCTGTTGCCGGTAGGCAGCAAGCTGCGGACGGAGATCGATGTCGACCTCAAGGACCGCTACGGTCGCTACCTGCTCTACGTGTGGAACGAACAGGGCGTCTTCGTCAACGAGTCGCTGGTGCGCAGCGGTCACGCCAAGAGTGTGCTGTACGAGCCCAACGACAAGTACTGGAAGACGATGACCGCGGCCCAGGCCGCCGCCCGCCAGGCCGGCGCGGGTCTGTGGTCCGCCTGCCCCACCAACTGAGAGGGCCGGGCGCGCAGCACCGGACGGGGACGTCGATGCGAACGCGAACGCGAAGGTGAACGGCGGAGCGGAGGTATCGGGCCGTCCGCGAGCCTCCCGCGCGGCGCGGAAGTGGGTCGTCCGTTCCCTGGGCGAGACCGTGAGGTTCGATTCCGGTCAAGGCCGAATTCCGCCGAGAGTGGAGGCGTACGGACGACTCCATCCTCTTCCGTTCCGTCTCGCCACAGCCCCCGACGATATCCGGCCATTCCTTCTCGGCCTGTCGTGCGAAGGCTGATACCAGAGTGGGTCGCCTGTACGGGTAAGTTTGCCAACTGCGCACCACACATGAACGGTTGACGTCTACAGTGGGTGGTTGGTGATCATCGGCAGTCTCGACAGACCCACGTAGGACACCCCCGTAGTACGCCCCAACCTGGGCACGTACCAAGGACACTCATGTCTCAACTTCGCGCACCCGCCACACGGTCCGAACGCCGTGAGGGCGGGCGGCACGGCCGGTCAGGCGCCCGTTCCGCTTCCGGCGCGGGGGCTCCCCACCCCGCGCAGCACACCGCGCCGCTCCCGACGGAAGCCCGCATACGACCCCAACTCCTGCGCACCTCCGTGCTTCCCGCCGTCGCGGTCGCACTCGGTGGCGCCGCCGCTGTTCTCTTCACCCTCCGCTCCACCGGAGCCAGCCCCACCCCCGGCCTCTGGGCCGCGCTGACGGGTGCCGCGGCCCTCACCGTCGCTTCCGTGACCGCGGCCGCGCTGGGCGCCGACCGGGCGGCCAGGTCCGTCCTCGACCGCTGCAACGCCCTGCGCCGCTCCAGCGCGCGCGGACAGAACGAACTGCGTACGGTCGTCGAACAGTTGCGCAGGGGCGAAGGTGCCCCGGACCGGCCGGTCACTCCGCCGACCGCCCCGTCCGGAGACGAGTTCGACCTGCTCGCGCAGGAGCTGAACCGCTCGCACGAGGCCGCCGTGGCCGCCGTCGTGCAGGCCTCCCGGCTCTCCAGCAGCGTCGGCAACGAGCAGAAGGTCGAGGTGTTCGTGAACCTCGCCCGTCGTCTCCAGTCGCTGGTGCACCGCGAGATCCAGCTGCTCGACGAGCTGGAGAACGAGGTCGAGGACCCCGAACTGCTCAAGGGTCTGTTCCACGTCGACCACCTGGCCACGCGCATCCGACGCCACGCGGAGAACCTCGCCGTGCTCGGTGGCGCCATCTCCCGCCGCCAGTGGTCGAATCCCGTCACGATGACCGAGGTGCTGCGCTCCTCCATCGCCGAGGTCGAGCAGTACCCGCGCGTGAAGCTCGTACCGCCGATCGACGGTACGCTGCGGGGCCATGCCGTGGCGGACGTCATCCACCTGCTCGCCGAACTCGTGGAGAACGCGACGCTCTTCTCCGCGCCGCACACCACGGTGCTGCTGCGCGCCCAGTACGTCACCGCAGGCCTCGCCATCGAGGTCGAGGACCGCGGCCTGGGCATGCCGGTCACCGAGCAGAACAAGATGAACGCGCTGCTCGCCGACCCCGACCAGGTCAACGTGGCCCACCTGCTCCAGGACGGCCGCATCGGACTCTTCGTCGTCTCCGCGCTCGCCCGGCGCCACGGCATCGCGGTACGGCTCCAGTCCAACATCTACGGCGGTGTCCAGGCCGTTCTGGTGCTGCCCCAGGGCCTCCTCGGCGCCGACCCCGAGGGGCTCGCGCGGAACGAGAACCAGACGGCCCGCATCCAGCAGGTCCCGCAGCAGCCCCAGATGCCACAGATCCCCCAGGGATCCCCGGGGCGGCAGATGCCGCAACCGATGCCTCAGGCCGCCCAAGGGGCCCCCGCCACCCCGGCCCCGGGCGCCCCGGCCCCCACCCCCCAACAGGCGCCCGGGCACACCCCCGTACGACCGCCCGCGCACAGCCCCGTACAGGCGCCAGGGCACGCCCCCGTGCAGACGCCCGGACCGCCCCCCGTGCCCGCGTCCGCCGAACCCGCGTACCGGCCGCCGGCGTACACCCCCTCCGCCGGGATCCCCCTCCAGCAGGAGGAGACCACCGAGCAAGCCCAGGGCCGCCCCCTCCTCCCCAAGCGGCGCGCCCAGGAGCACCTCGTCCCGCAGCTGCGCGACGAGCCGGTGGCCCGCAGGACCGAGGAGCACGCTCTGCACGACCCGGGTCTGATGGCCGCGTTCCAGCGCGGTATCGGGCTCGCCGAATCCCAGCCGTCCCCCCAAGAACCGCTGCGTCCCGGTGACGCGCACAAGGAGTAGATGCACCATGGCGAGCAATGTGCCGAACGGCCATTCCTCGGATCTCGACTGGCTGCTGAGCGGTCTGGTCCAGCGGGTCCCGTACACGCGGAACGCGGTACTGCTCTCCTCCGACGGCCTGGTCAAGTCGGTCCACGGCCTCGACCCCGACGCAGCCGACCACATGGCCGCGCTGGCCTCCGGGCTGTACTCGCTGGGCCGCAGCGCCGGTGCGCGGTTCGGCGACGGCGGCGAGGTGCGGCAGGTGGTCGTCGAGCTGGACTCCACCCTGCTGTTCGTCTCGACCGCCGGTTCCGGCACGTGCCTGGCCGTCCTCGCCGGGCGTGAGGCGGACGCCGCCGTCCTCGGGTACGAGATGGCGATGCTGGTCAAGAGCGTGCGGCCGTATCTCGTCACTCCCGCCCGACAGGCGGCGGGCGCGGCGCGCAGCGCGGGACAGTGAGCGTGGTGTCCCACCAGGAGGGGCCCTGGCTCGACGACGCGGCGGGCCGGCTCATCCGTCCGTACACCGTCATCGGTGGCCGGACCCAGCCGACCACCGCGCTCGACCTCCTCTCCATGGTGATGGCGACGGGGTCCGCCCCGCAGCCACATATGGGCCCCGAACACAGCCTGGCTCTCGGGCTGTGCGACGGGCCCACCTCGGTGGCGGAGATCGCGGCGCACTTACGGTTGCCGGCCGTCGTCACCAAGGTCCTGCTCTCCGATCTCGTGGACTGCGGGGCACTGACGGCCCGCGCGCCCCGCTTCCACGCCAATCCAACCGACCGTTCCTTGCTGGAGGCAGTGCTCGATGGCCTACGACAACGGCTCTGAGCGCCACGAGAGTTTCGCGACCGACCCGTTCCCCACCGCGCTCAAGATCCTGGTGGCGGGCGGCTTCGGCGTGGGCAAGACCACCTTCGTGGGCGCGGTCAGCGAGATCGAACCGCTGAGTACCGAAGAGCTGCTGACCCAGGTCAGCGCCGCCACCGACAGCCTCGAGGGCGTGGAGTCCAAGACCACGACCACGGTCGCGATGGACTTCGGGCGCATCACCCTCGACGACAGGAACGTGCTGTACCTGTTCGGCACCCCGGGTCAGGAACGGTTCTGGTTCATGTGGGACGAGCTCTCCGAGGGCGCCCTCGGGGCGGTCGTCCTCGCCGACACCCGCCGCCTCCAGGACTGCTTCTCGGCCGTCGACTTCTTCGAGCGCCGGGGCATCGGCTTCGTGGTCGCGGTCAACGAGTTCGACGGTGCCCACCGCTACGAGCCCGACGAGGTCAGAGCCGCGCTCGACCTCAAGCCCGAGGTGCCGGTGGTGCTCTGCGACGCGCGGATCTCCAGCGCGGGCATCCGGACCCTCCTCACCCTCGTCCAGCATCTGCTCACCACGACCCCGGCCGCCGTGCCGAGCTACGGAGCACCGTCATGACCTACGACCCGACCGGTCATCTGCTGCTGACCCCCGTCGACCGGGAGGCGCCCGCCCGCGTGCGGCGGCTGCGGGAGCTGGGTCTCGGCGAGCGGCCGGAGCCCGCGTTCGACGAGTTCGCCCACCGGCTCGCCGACGTGACCGGCGCCCCGTACTCGATGGTCAACTTCATCGACGAGAACCGCCAGTTCTTCGCCGGACTGCACACCCCGGCGGGCACGCACACCGGCAGCGACCTCGGCGCGGCGGCGGCCGGCGGGAACGTCGGCCGGTACATGGCCCGGGACCACGGCTACTGCCCGCACGTGGTGGTGCGCCGCAAGGCGCTCGTCCTGGAGGACGTCTGCGACTACCCGCGGTTCGCGGGGAACCCGGTCGTGGACGAGATCGGCATCCGCTCGTACATGGGCGCGCCGCTGATCGACCGTACGGGGACGGCGCTGGGCACGATCTGCGTCGTCGACACGGACGTACGGCGCTGGGGCCGGGCCGGTCTGGAGACCATCAAGTCGCTCGCGGCGGAGCTGGTGGAGCAGATCCACCGCCGTGAGGAAGGCCTGATCTGACCTCTTGCGCACGCGCGGACGGGGCGCCCCGGGACGGCCTTCACAGGAGCCGTGCCGGGGCGCGTCCGTGTCCGTGGGCGGTCATGCGTGGACGGTCTCCAGCCTGAGCAGGTCCGCGAGCCTCTCGGACCAACTGCCCTTCTCCTGGCCGAGGGCCACCTCGGCGAGCCGCAGCAGCTGGATGTCGGAGGTGCCGGCGGGGGCGAAGATGTGGTGCGCGTCGCGGAGATAGCGCTCGATCGGCCGGTCGGTGAAGAGCCCGGCGGCCGCGTGGATCTCCATGGCGTTGCGACCGGAGTCGAGGGCCGACTCCACGTTCACCAGCTTCGCGTTCATCAACTCGGCGTCGCAGGACATCCCTTGGTCGAGCAGATGGACGGCGTGGTACGCGGCGAGCCGGGCGGTCATCAGCCGCGACTGCATCTGGCCGAGCTTCAGCTTGACGGTGGGCAGGTGGTGCAGCGGCTTGCCGTAGCGGTGGCGTTCGGCGCAGAAGCGGGTCGTCTCCTCCAGGATCGCCTGGTGGATGCCGAGCGAGACGGCGGTGAGGTTGGCGCGGCCGTACAGCACGCTGGAGGAGTACGCGACGGACAGGCCGTCGCCCTCGTCGCCGAGCCGGTTGGCCGCCGGCACGCGGCAGTTCTCGAAGACGAGTTCGCCGAAGCTGAAGCCGTGCAGGCCCATGGCGGGCTGCTGGGGACCGGTCCGGAACCCGGGGCGATCGGATTCGACCAGGAAGGCCGTCAGGCCCTTCGATCCGGGTCCGGTCCTGACCACGACACCGTGCAGATCGCCGACGTGGCTGTTGCCCACGTACACCTTGCTGCCGTTGAGGATGTAGTCGTCGCCGTCGCGGACCGCGCTCGCGGTCATCCCGAGGACGTGCCCGCCCGAGTCGGGCTCGGTGACCGCGATGGTCGGCAGGCACTCGCCGGCGGCGATGGCCGGAAGCCAGGTCTTGCGCTGGTCGTCGCTGCCGAAGTGAACGATCTTCGCGGTGCCGAGCTGCGAGGCCTGCACCATGGCGCCCATCGCGCCGCTGACGCGGGAGAGCTCCTCGATGATGATGGTCTTGGCCAGGTGTCCGGCGCCCATCCCGCCGTACTCCTGGCCGATCGTCGCGCCCAGCCAGCCCTGCTCGCAGATCAGCCGGGAGAGGTCGTGGTGCACGGACCGGGACGCCTCCATCTCGGCTATTCGCGGCCGGACCTCACGCTCCGCGAAGTCCCTTACCGTTGCCCTGAGTTGATGATGAAGTCGACTGCTGAAGTAGCTGTCCACGCGAGTCCCTCCCCTGCGAATAGCCCACTCGATAAAGTGTTCGAGCGAGTCATGCATCGGCAGTGGTCCCGTCCCGAACAGGCCGACACTTCATGGTGTTGATCTTTCTGGGGCGGAGCAATATCGCCACCGACTTTGTCTGAAACCGGAGTGGTTGACGCCAGCAACTGTCTGTGTTTCGAGTGGAGTTGCCTGTTCCGGTGGGCTCCCGGGGGATTCCTGGTGGGCGTCTTTCTGCCACATGCCATGGGCAAACGATGTGATGGCATATGGCGGCGGGGTGTCGGTGTCGGTCTGGCGTCGTACGGTCGAGAAGCTCGCCCGGGGCATGCCCACCTTCCGCGCGGGCCCGGGCGGCAAGATCTTCATCCGTGAGGGCCACCACGACGGCTACGCCTGGGTTCGTCCAGCGGTACCCGGAGGTGGGGGCGCTCCCGGAGCAAAGCGGTTCGTGACCACCCGGGGAAGTGCGGTATTGTTCTCATGCGCGTTCGGCCGGGGGAAACCCCAGGTCAGACGGGCACCGGGACGTGGCGCAGCTTGGTAGCGCACTTGACTGGGGGTCAAGGGGTCGCAGGTTCAAATCCTGTCGTCCCGACTTGTGAAAGTCGGAGGTCAGGGGCCGTTTCAGAGAAATCTGAAACGGCCCCTTGATCGTTGTCGGGGCCTGGCAGCGGGTGCGCGTCAGTCGACCGGCCAGGTGTGCGCCGGGGCGTTCAGGTGCATGTACTCGATGTACTGCTGGGTCATCCGCCGCAGGGCGTGGTGCCGGTCCACATGGTCGATGTCCTGGATGTGGTGGAATGTCTCCGCCTGCCATACCGCTCCGTTACGGCCGCTCACGCACCGTTGCTCGATGATCCCGAGGAGCGGTTCCCGCCGGGCCGCGTCCAGGCCCATGCGCTCCAGGCCGCGGTCCGCCAGCGGGAGCAGGCGGCGCAGGACCAGCTCGGTCACGGGGACCTCGCCCATCCCCGGCCAGTACAGCTGCGCGTCGATGCCATGCCGGGCCGCGGCGTGCAGATTGTCCTCGGCGGCCGAGAACGACATCCGCGACCAGACGGGCCGGTCCTCGTCGACCAGGGCGCGGACCAACCCGTAGTAGAAGGCTCCGTTGGCCACGATGTCCGCCACGGTGGGGCCCGCCGGGAGCACGCGGTTCTCCACGCGCAGATGCGGCACGCCGTCGACGACGGCGTAGACGGGGCGGTTCCAGCGGTAGACCGTTCCGTTGTGGAGGGTCAGCTCGGACAGCTCGGGGATCCCGCCCTGGGCGAGCGTCTCGTGCGGGTCCTCGTCGTCGCACAGGGGCAGCAGCGCGGGGAAGTACCGCGCGTTCTCCTCGAAGAGGTCGAAGACGCTGGTGATCCACCGTTCGCCGAACCAGACCCGGGGGCGGACCCCCTGCACCTTGATCTCCTCCGACCGCGTGTCGGTGGCCTGCTCGAACAGCGGGATGCGCGTCTCTCGCCACAGCTCCTTGGAGAAGAGGAACGGGGAGTTCGCCGCCAGCGCCACCTGCACCCCCGCGATGGCCTGGGCGGCGTTCCAGTACTCCGCGAATTCGTCCGGCGAGACCTGGAGGTGGAACTGGGTGCTGGTGCAGGCCGCCTCCGGCGTGATGGTGTCCGCGTAGGTGCGCAGCCTCTCCACCCCGTCCACGGAGATCAACAGGTCCTCGCCCCGTGCGGAGAAGATCTGCTCGTTCAGGAGGTGGTACCGCGGGTTCTCCGACAGCGCCGCCGGCCCCGCGTCCTTCAGCTCCAGCGTCGGCAGGATGCCGATCATGACCAGGTGCGCACCGATCTCCGCGGCCTTCTGCTCGGCGTGGTTGAGCGCGTCCCGGATCTCCTGCTCCCAGGAGCCGTGGCCGCCCTCGGCGAGCCGGCGCGGCGCGATGTTGATCTCCAGGTTGAACTGGCCCAGCTCCGTCGCCCAGGCCGGGTCCGCGATCGCCTCCAGCACGTCCGTACTGCGCATGGCGGGCTCGCCGGTCGGGTCCACGAGGTTCAGTTCGATCTCCAGACCGACCTGCGGCCGCTCGAAGTCGAAGCGCGACTCCCGCAGCATCTGGGCGAACACGTCGAGGCACGTGTGCACCTTGTTCCGGAACTGGCGACGGTCGTCACGGGTGAACACCAGCGCCGGGACGTCACGTCCCATTCGGCCCTCCCGAGACTCGCCGGTACGGACCCTCTCCACCAGCGTCCCACTCCTCGGCCGACCCAACCACCGGTCCGGGGCGGGCGGCGGCCGGTGACCGTCAGTGCGGCTGCCTGCGGGCCCCTCGCAGCTCGCGGTCGAGGGCCCAGACGTCGGCGAGGGGGCCGACGTGGGCCAGCTTGTCGGGGTTGATCACCGAGCGGATGGTCCGGATCCGGCCGTCGAGGACGTCCAGCGCCATGACGTGGAGCACCTTGCCCTCCCGGTCGCGGAAGATCGCGCCGGGCCACCCGTTGATCTCGCGGGGCTCGAACGTCACGTCCAGGCGTGCCATCCGCGGGAAGGTGGCGGTGATCAGGCGGGCCACCTTCATGGCGCCCGTGACGACACTGGCCAGCTGCGGGGCCTTGCCGCCGCCGTCGCCGACAAGCTGGACGTCGGCGGCCAGGACCTGACGCAGGGAGTCCACGTCGCCGTCCTTCAGAGCGGCGAAGAAGCGGGCCGCCAGCTCCTGTCGTTCCTGGCGGTCCGCCTCGAAGCGCGGCCGGTCGGACCGCATGTGCCGCCGTGCCCGTACCAGCAGCTGCCGGCAGGCCGCCTCCGAACGTCCCACCGCCTCCGCCACCTCGTCGAACCCGAAGGCGAACACCTCTCGCAGCACGAACACCGACCGTTCGAGCGGGCTGAGCCGCTCCAGCAGGAGCAGCGCCGCCATCGACACCGAGTCGGCCAGCTCCGCCGCACGGGCCGGGTCCTCGTACGGATCTTCGAGCAGCGGCTCGGGCAGCCACGGACCGACGTACTCCTCCCGCCGGACCCGCGCGGACCGCAGCACGTCGATCGAGATCCGCGTCACCGTGGTGGACAGGAACGCCTTGGCCGACGTGGGCAAGGTCGCCGAGCCGTCGTAGCGCAGCCATGTCTCCTGCACGGCGTCCTCGGCCTCGCCCACGGACCCCAGGATCCGGTAGGCGAGGGAGAACAGCAGCGGCCGCAGCTCCTGGAACTCCTCGATCTTGCTCACGTCGACTCCCCGAGGGCCTTCAGCGGATGCGGACGAGCGGGCTCAGTGGAACTGTCCGACCTCGTACTCCCCGGCCGGCTGCTGCGTGATGATGTTCAGCCGGTTCACCAGGTTCATGAAGGAGACCGTGAGGACCAGGGCGGAGAGCTGCTCCTCGTCGTAGTGCCTGGCGGCGCGCGCCCACACCTCGTCGGCGACCCCGCCGGCGGCGTCCGCGACCCGCGTCCCCTCCTCCGCCAGCTCCAGGGCGGCCCGCTCGGCCTCGGTGAAGACCGTGGCCTCCCGCCACGCCGCCACCAGATTCAGCCGTACGGCGGTCTCACCGGCGGCCGCGGCGTCCTTGGTGTGCATGTCGATGCAGACGGCGCAGCCGTTGATCTGGCTGATGCGCAGCGCCACCAGTTCCTGCGTCGACGTGGGCAGCGGCGCGTCCTTGAGCAGCTGGCCCGCCGCCATGACGTGCTTGAAGACCTTGCCGGCGGTCGGGCTGGTGAAGAGGTTCAGTCGCGCGTCCATGGGGTGTGCTCCTCCGTCGTCGTGAGTGGCTACACCCCCTTGGACGAGACAGCCCACCGGCCTGTGACACGGGTCCGTGTGACCCGTGCCACGTCTCCGCGCTCACCCGCCGGGCGTCGTGTCCGTAGGCTTCTCGAACGCCTGGAGCAGACGCTCGGCGGCCATGGTCGCCGTCAACTCGCCGTCCCTGAGCTGCTGTTCGACGTCGGGCGTCATCGCGCGTACGGCGGGGTGGGCGTGCAGGCGCCCCAGCAGTTCGTCGCGGACCATCGTCCAGGTCCAGTCGACCTGCTGGTCCCGGCGGCGGGCGGTGAGACGGCCGGTCGAGTCGACCAGCGTGCGGTGCTGTTCGAGCCGTTCCCAGACCGTGTCGAGCCCGGTCGACTCGCGGGCGCTGCAGTGGAGCACGGGCGGCGTCCACGCGGCATCGGCGCCGTGCATCAGTCGGAGGGCGCCCGAGAGTTCACGGGCGGCCGCGCGGGCGTCGCGCTCGTGCGGCCCGTCCGCCTTGTTGACGGCGATCACGTCCGCCAGCTCCAGGACGCCCTTCTTGATGCCCTGGAGCTGGTCACCGGTCCGCGCCAGCGTGAGCAGCAGGAACGAGTCGACCATCTCGGCCACGGCGGTCTCGGACTGACCGACGCCGACGGTCTCGACGAGGACCACGTCGTAGCCCGCGGCCTCCATCACGATGATCGACTCGCGTGTCGCCTTGGCGACGCCGCCCAGCGTCCCTGCCGTCGGCGAGGGCCGGACGAAGGCCGCCGGGTCGACGGCCAGCCGCTCCATCCGCGTCTTGTCGCCGAGGATCGAGCCGCCCGTCCGGCTCGACGACGGGTCGACGGCGAGCACCGCGACCCGGTGACCCAGGCCGGTCAGCATCGTCCCGAAGGCGTCGATGAACGTCGACTTGCCCACGCCCGGCACGCCACTGATCCCGATCCGCCGCGCCGTGCCGCTGTGCGGCAGCAGCTCGGTCAACAACTGCTGGGCCAGGGCCCGGTGTTGGGGGCGGGTGGACTCGACGAGAGTGATCGCGCGCGCGACGATCGCCCGCTTCCCGTCGAGTACCCCCTTCACATACGCGTCGAGGTCGATCACAGCTCGTGCCCGAGGCCGTCCGACAGTCGCCGTACCAGGTCGTGGGCCGCGTCCGGGATGACCGTGCCGGGCGGGAACACGGCGGCCGCGCCCATCTCCAGGAGGGTCGGCACGTCCTGCGGCGGAATCACCCCGCCGACCACGATCATGATGTCCTCGCGGCCCTCCGCCGCCAGTTCCTCCCGCAGCGCCGGTACGAGCGTGAGGTGGCCGGCGGCCAGCGAGGACACCCCGACGATGTGCACGTCCGCCTCGACGGCCTGCCGCGCGACCTCGCCCGGGGTCTGGAACAGCGGGCCGACGTCCACGTCGAAGCCCAGGTCGGCGAAGGCGGTGGCGATCACCTTCTGGCCGCGGTCGTGGCCGTCCTGGCCCATCTTGGCGACCAGGATGCGCGGACGGCGGCCCTCGGCCTCCGCGAAGGCGTCGACCAGGGTGCGCGTGCGTTCGACGGACGGGGACTGCCCGGCTTCGGTTCGGTACACACCGGAGATCGTACGGATCTGGCTCGCGTGCCGCCCGTACACCTTCTCCAGGGCGTCGGAGATCTCACCGACGGTCGCCTTGGCGCGCGCCGCCCGCACGGCCAGCTCCAGCAGGTTGCCCTCGCCGCCCGCCGCCCGGGTGAGCGCGTCCAGCGCGTCCCGGCAGGCGGTCTCGTCCCGCTCCTCGCGCAGCCGCCGCAGCTTGGCGATCTGCTGGGCGCGTACGGAGGAGTTGTCGACCTTGAGGACGTCGATCTGCTCGTCGGAGTCCACGCGGTACTTGTTGACGCCGATCACCGGCTGGCGCCCGGAGTCGATGCGCGCCTGGGTCCGGGCGGCGGCCTCCTCGACCCGCAGCTTGGGGATGCCGGCGTCGATGGCCTGCGCCATGCCGCCCGCGCGCTCGACCTCCTGGATGTGCTTCCAGGCGCGGCGCGCCAGGTCGTACGTCAGCTTCTCCACGTACGCGCTGCCGCCCCACGGGTCGATGACCCGGGTCGTACCGGACTCCTGCTGGATGAGCAGCTGGGTGTTGCGGGCGATCCGCGCCGAGAAGTCGGTCGGCAGGGCGAGCGCCTCGTCGAGGGCGTTGGTGTGCAGCGACTGGGTGTGGCCCTGGGTCGCCGCCATCGCCTCGACACACGTCCGCGTCACGTTGTTGAACACGTCCTGGGCGGTCAGCGACCAGCCCGAGGTCTGCGAATGGGTACGCAGGGAGAGCGACTTGGCGTTCTGCGGCTCGAACTGCTTCACGAGCTTGGCCCAGAGCAGGCGGGCCGCCCGCATCTTGGCGATCTCCATGAAGAAGTTCATGCCGATGGCCCAGAAGAACGAGAGCCGGGGCGCGAACGCGTCCACGTCCAGGCCTGCTTCCCGCCCGGCCCGGATGTACTCGACGCCGTCGGCGAGGGTGTAGGCCAGCTCCAGGTCGGCCGTCGCGCCGGCCTCCTGGATGTGATAGCCCGAGATGGAGATCGAGTTGTAGCGCGGCATCCGCTGCGAGGTGAAGGCGAAGATGTCGGAGATGATCCGCATCGACGGCTTCGGCGGATAGATGTAGGTGTTGCGGACCATGAACTCCTTGAGGATGTCGTTCTGGATGGTCCCGGCCAACTTCTCGGGCGGTACGCCCTGTTCCTCCGCCGCGACGATGTACAGCGCGAGGACCGGCAGCACCGCGCCGTTCATCGTCATCGACACCGTCATCCTGTCCAGCGGGATGCCGTCGAAGAGCTGGCGCATGTCGTAGATCGAGTCGATCGCCACACCCGCCATGCCGACGTCACCGGTCACCCGCGGGTGGTCGCTGTCGTACCCGCGGTGCGTGGGCAGGTCGAAGGCGACCGACAGACCCTTCTGACCGGCCGCCAGATTGCGCCGGTAGAACGCGTTGGACTCCTCGGCCGTGGAGAAACCGGCGTACTGACGGATCGTCCAGGGCTGGTTGACGTACATCGTCGGGTACGGGCCGCGCAGGTACGGCGCCATCCCCGGGTACGTCCCCAGGAAGTCGAGGCCCTCCAGGTCCTGCCCGGTGTACAGGGGCTTGACCGCGATGCCCTCCGGGGTCTCCCAGAGCAGGTCGTCACCGCCGGCGGCCTTCTTCACCGCCGTACGCCATTCGTCGGTGCTTCCGTCGGCGGCCGGGGTACCCAGCTCGATCCCGGAGAAGTCGGGGACGGACATCAGGACACTCCCATCCGGTCAAGGGTGGCGGCGAGCACGGCGACCGCGTCGCAGCCCGCGAAGACATAGGTGTCGACACCCGCGTACGGTGCGGGCCGGCCCGCGAGGAACACATGTCCCGCGCCCTCGGCCCGCAGCTCCCGCGCGCGTTCCTCCGCCCGCTCCTCGTAGAGCGCGTCGCTGGAGCAGAGGCACGCCTCGCTCGCCCCGCTCTCCTCGAAGGTGCCCTCGGTGACGGCCTCGATGCCGCCGGCCTGGAAGAGGTTGGCGGCGAACGTGGCCCGTGCCGTGTGCGCGGCGGCGGGGCCGAGCGTGGCCAGGAAGATCCGCGGGCGCGTGCCGGTCGCGGCGAGGTGTGCGTCGGAACGGGCCCGCAGCGCCTCGAACGCGTCGTCGCGACGGACCCGGGGGAGCCCGCCGGACGGCGGCTCGGGCGCCGGCTCGCGGACGACGGGGTTCTCGGCGAGGTTCGGGAACTCGCTCACACCGGTGACGGGTTCGCGCCGCTTGGCGAGCTTCGCGCTGCGGGCCGCCCAGGTCTCGGCGAGCCGCTCGCCGACCAGCCCGGAGCGCAGCGCGGCGGCCTGGCCGCCCGCGCTCTCGATGGTCTGGAAGAACTCCCAGCCCGCATGGGCGAGTTCGTCGGTGAGGCGTTCCACGTACCAGGAGCCGCCCGCCGGGTCGATGACCCGCGCGAGGTGCGACTCCTCGATGAGGATGGTGGAGGTGTTCCGGGCGATGCGCCGCGCGAAGGCGTCCGGCAGGCCGAGCGCGTGGTCGAACGGCAGCACGGTGACGGAGTCGGCGCCGCCGACGCCCGCGGCCAGGGTGGCCACGGTGGTGCGGAGCATGTTCACCCAGGGGTCCCGGCGGGACATCATGACGGGTGAGGTGACCGCGTGTTGGAGCTGTGCGCCCGCGCCGCTCGCCCCGCTGACCTCGGCCACCCGGGCCCAGAGTCGGCGCGCGGCACGGAACTTGGCGATCGTGAGGAACTGGTCGGCGGTGGCCGCGTACCGGAACTCCAGCTGCCCGAGGGCCTGTTCGACGCTCAGCCCCGCTTCCGTGAGCTCCCGCAGGTAGGCGACACCGGTCGCCAGCGCGCACCCCAGCTCCTGCGCGGCCGAGCCGCCGGCCTCGTGGTACGGCAGCGCGTCCACGGTCAGCGCCCGCAGGCCCGGGTACTCCTCGGCGCAGCGCCGCGCGAGCCCGACGGCGGGGGAGACGTCGTACGAGCGGCCCGTACGGGCCTCCAGACCGAGGGGATCGGCCCCCAGGTTGCCGCGCGCCGCCTCGGCGGCGACGCCCCGCTCGGCGTACAGACGCAGCAACTCCCGCGCGGCCTCCTCCACGTCCTGGCCCGCGTCGAGGACGACGGGCGCGAGGTCGAGGTAGACGCCCTCCAGGACCTGGGCCAGGCGGTCGACCGGGATGCCGCCCTCGCCGACGGCCAGCCAGAGCGAGGTGACGCCGTTCTCCAGGTCGGCGAGGACGGTGCCGGCGTCGGCGGCCGTGTGCCGCTGGCGTACGTCCCAGCCTCCGACGGTGTTGCCCTCGGCGCGGCCGGAGCGTACGAAGGGGGCGAAGCCGGGGAGCCCGGGTTCGGGGGCGGTGTCCTCGGCGGCGTAGAGGGGGCGGACGCGGAGCGCGTCCTCGAGGGCGGTGGACAGGGCGTCCTCGGCTGCCGGGCCCTCGACGTCCTTGCCCGACTTGCGCAGCACACCGGCCACCAGGTGCTGCCACTGTTCACGGGATGCGTCGGGGAATTCGGCGGCTAGAGCGAGCCCGTCGTCGGGAAGGACAGTCATGCTCGGATGTTATGGCAGCTCAACAAAGGCGCAGCAGTCCACACCGCTGTGACCTTGCCCATTCCGGGAAGGTCTTGAAGCGCCGACGGAATCCGTTCTAGGAAGGAAGCCGCAGGTGATCACCCGTGCGACGGCGGGATGTAACGGGGAGTCCAGCGATGCCCCCACGGCAGGCCCTGGGGCTCACGCCCTCCCGGGCGTGCCGTCGTCCACCGGTTCCAGGGTCTCCTCCGGCGGTGCCTGGACGGGCAGCGCCGTGGTGGCCGTCGAGGCCTTGCGGAGACGGCCGGTGAGCGCGGTGGCGACCGGCTCGGTGTAGCGGGCGGTGAGCGGGCCGAGGACGACGAGGACGAGGACGTAGGCCGTCGCGAGCGGGCCGAGGGCCGGTTCGACGCCGGCGGTGACGGCGAGGCCGGCGATGACGATGGAGAACTCGCCCCGGGCGACCAGGGTGCCGCCGGCCCGCCAGCGGCCCTTGACGGAGATCCCGGCCCGTCGGGCGGCCCAGTACCCGGTGGCGATCTTCGTCGCCGCCGTGACCACGGCGAGGGCGAGCGCCGGCAGGATCACCGGCGGGATGCTGGCCGGGTCGGTGTGCAGACCGAAGAAGACGAAGAACACCGCGGCGAACAGGTCCCGCAGCGGGCTGAGCAGGTTGTGCGCGCCCTCGGCGACCTCGCCCGAGAGGGCGATGCCGACGAGGAAGGCGCCGACGGCGGCGGAGACCTGGAGCTGCTGGGCGATGCCCGCGACCAGCAGGGTCAGCCCCAGCACGACCAGGAGGAGCTTCTCCGGGTCGTCGCTGGAGACGAAGCGCGAGATGACGCGTCCGTGGCGGACGGCGACGAAGAGGACCGTGCCCGCGACACCGAGGGCGATGGCGAGCGTGAGGCTCCCGGCGGCCAGACTCACCCCGGCGAGCAGGGCGGTGACGATCGGCAGGTAGACCGCCATGGCGAGGTCTTCCAGGACCAGGATGCTCAGGATGGCCGGGGTCTCCCGGTTGCCGAGCCGTCCGAGGTCGCCCATCACCTTGGCGATGACGCCGGAGGAGGATATCCAGGTGACACCGGCCAGGACCACGGCGGCGACCGGACCCCACCCGAGGAGCAGCGCCATCCCGGCGCCGGGAAGGGCGTTGAGGGTGAAGTCGACGATTCCCGCCGGGTACTGGGTCTTGAGGTTGGTCACCAGGTCACTGGCGGTGTACTCGAGCCCCAGCATCAACAGCAGGAGTATCACGCCGATTTCGGCGCCGATCGCGACGAACTCCTCGCTGGTGCCCAGCGGGAGGAGGCCGCCCTCGCCGAACGCGAGTCCCGCCAGCAGGTAGAGGGGGATCGGGGAGAACTGGAAGCGTCCGGCGAGACGGCCCAGCAGGCCCAGCGCGAGGATGATCGCGCCGAACTCGATCAGGAAGACGGCGGAGGAGTGCACGGCGCTCACTCCCGGCCGAGGATCGTGGCGGCCGCCTCGACGCCCTCGCGGGTGCCGATCACGATGAGGGTGTCCCCGCCCGCCAGCCGGAAGTCCGGGGCGGGCGACGGGATCGCGCCGGCCCGTCGCAGGACGGCGACGATGGAGACGCCCGTCTCGGTACGGGTCCGGGTCTCGCCCAGTACCCGGCCGTTCCAGTGCGAGTGCGCGGACAGCTCGATCCGCTCGGCGACAAGCCCCAGGTCCGTGGTGGAGAGCAGGTTGGGGCTGTGGTGCGAGGGCATCAGCGCGTCGATCAGCGCCTCCGCCTCCTTGGCGGTGAGCCTCGCCGACAGCGCGCACTCGTCGGGGTCGTCCCTGCGGTAGGCGTTCAGGGTCCGGCTGCCGTCGCGGTGGGCGATCACCGACAGGCGCCGGTCCTCACGGGTCGTCAGGTCGTAACGGACGCCTATGCCGGGGAGCGGCGTGTTGCTCATGCGTGGAACGGGCACGGGAACCCCCTGTGCGTGCTGTTTCCGGATGAAGATACGAACGCGCCCCCGGCGGCACAGCTTATCGACATGTCTACCGGCCGAGCATCGTGACCTCGTTCTCGATCGACGCGGCTCTCACCGGGCCGCGGGCTGGACAGCGCCCCGGCCCGGCCATAGCCTCCTCTCCACCTATTCAATTAATTGAGTATTGAGAGGGCGTATGCACCCGTTCCGCAAGGCCGTCGAGAACCGCGACGCGGCCGCCATCGAGGCCCTGCTCGCCGAGGACGTCGTCTTCACCAGCCCCGTGGCCTTCAAGCCGTACGCCGGCAAGGCGATCACCGCCGCCATCCTGCGGGGCGTCATGCGCGTCTTCGAGGACTTCGCCTACGAGCGCGAGATCGCCAACCCCGACGGCCGCGACCACGCCCTCGTCTTCACCGCGACCGTGAACGGGCGCCGGATCCAGGGCTGCGACTTCCTCCACTTCGACGACGAAGGGCGGATCGACGACTTCACCGTCATGGTCCGGCCGCTGTCCGCCGCCCAGGCGCTCGCCGAGGCGATGGGCGCGCAGTTCGACCGCATCGCCCGGGAGGCGGCGGGGGAGGAGCCTGCCGCCTAGGCGCTACCAGCTCGGCCCCAGGGCCAGGAGGTGGTCCCGGACCAGGGTCACGTGCGGGTGGGTGGCCGTGCCCGGGCGCTGCGCCAGATAGGCCGTGTTGATCGGCGGATCGTCCGTCTCGTGGAGGGGTACGAGGGCGCCGGAGGCGAGTTCGCCCTGGCAGAGGTAGCGCGGGAGGACCGTGAAGCCGGCCCCGGCGGTGACCGCCGCGAGGACCCCGCGCAGGTCCGGCACGGTGACGGCGGCCCGCCTGCCGAGGCGCTGGTCGAAGACGTGGCGCCAGTAGCGGCGGGCGATGGGCAGGTCCTCGGCGTAGGTGATCAGGGGCACCCCGTGCAGCGCCTCCGGCCCCTCGGTCGTGACCCGGTCGCCGAGGCGGTCCGCCCACTGCGGCGCGGCGACCAGCACGAACTCCTCGTCCAGCAGCGGTACGGCGGTCACGGTGCGGCCGCGCGGGCGCGAGGTGGCGATGACCAGGTCGTGCCGCCCGGCCCGCAACTCGTCCAGGAGAGGGTCCGTCAGGCCGGTCGTCACGCGCAGCTGCACGCCGTCCACGACGAGCGGCGCGAGCGCGGGCAGCACGCGCGTGCAGAGCAGCTCGGCCGGTCCGGCCAGATGGACGGGGGCGGCGGGAGCCTCCTCCGCCGGGGCGTGCCCGGCGGCCGCGAGCAGGGCGTCGAGCGGGCCCGCGATCCGCGCGGCCAGGTCCTGGGCGTACGGCGTGGGGGCGACTCCGCGCGGCAGCCGGGCGAACAGCTCGCGCCCCGACTGCCGCTCCAGGGCCTTCACCTGCGTCGTCACCGTGGGCTGGGAGATGCCGAGTATCTGGGCGGCGGAGGTGAAGGAGCCGGAGCGGTACACGGCGAGGAACGTGCGGACGAGGTTCAGGTCGAGCGCGGCCGCCGTAGGCGGCTCGCGGTGCCGAGGCCCGTCCCGGTCATGCGATTCCCTATGCCTCATACGGCGAAGCATAGCCATCACAATGTCTGTGGCGCGGGGACGGCCCTGGCGTCAGGACAGCTTCTTCACCAGCTCGGCGGCGAGCGGGGCGGAGGAGGCCGGGTTCTGGCCGGTGTGGAGGTTGCGGTCGACGACCACGTTCGGCGCCCACGGCTCACCGGTCCGGACGTCGACGCCCGCCTCGGTCAGCCGGGTCTCCAGGAGCCACTTCGCCCTGTCGGCGAAGCCCGCCTGGGTCTCCTCGGCGTTGGTGAACGCGGCGACCTTGTACCCGGCGAAGGCGTTCGTACCGTCCTCCTTCGTGGCGGCCAGCATCGCGGCCGGACCGTGGCACACGACGGCGAGCGGCCGTCCCGAGGCGAGGGCGTCGACCAGGATCCGGCCCGAGACCGGGTCGACGGCGAGGTCCTCCATCGGGCCGTGACCGCCGGGGTAGAAGACGGCGGCGTAGTCGTCGAGGCGCACGTCCTCCAGGCGGATCGGGTGCTGGAGCTCGGTGATCGACGCGAGGGTGGCGGCGACCCTGTCGGCGCCCTCCTGGCCCCCGTTGACCTCGGGCGCGAGGCTGCCCCGGTCGACCGTCGGGACGACCCCGCCCGGGGTCGCGACCACGATCTCGTGACCGGCGGCCTTGAACGCCTCGTACGGGGCGACGGCCTCCTCGGCCCAGAAACCGGTGGGGTGCTTGCTGCCGTCGGCGAGGGTCCAGTGGTCGGCGCCGGTCATCACGAAAAGGATCTTGGCCATGGTGTGTGCTCCGAGGGTGTCGCGGGCGTGGCTGAAGGTCTGGAACCGACGCTAGGCCTGCCACGAACAGGTTTCCAATGCGGAATCCAATGGCTGGGATCGGAACACCGATGGATCGCCGGGGAATAGCGGCGGACCCGGACGCGGACCCGGTCGGCCGCTGTCCGCCGTCCGGAGCAGCGGCCTTCGCGAGGGCCGCCGACCGCCCCTTCGGCAGGCCCACGCGGCGCTCAGACCCAATTGACCTCCGCCTGCGCGAGCAGCGGATCGTCGATCAGCTCCCATAGGGGTACGGCGAAATTGCCGAGCCGGTAGCGGCCGCCGAAATGCAGACCGAGGACCCGGTGGTCCGTGAGGTCGAAGACGGGGGAGCCGCTGTTGCCGCCGAGGGTCGAGCAGTCGTGCTTCATCACCAGCCCGCCGGGGGCGAACTCGGTCGCCGTACCCGGCTGGAGACGCTTGACGTTGTAGACGTCCATGAAGATCCGCCGCATCGACTCCGGCTCGTTGCGCCGCCCGTCCCAGGCCGGGTACCCGACCACGTACACCGGCCGACCGGGCACGTCGGCGGGCGCGTCGGCGGCCACCGCGAGCGGGGTGGGCAGCGCGCCTCCGTCGGACGGGGCGATCCGGAGCAGCGCCATGTCGACGTCCGGATGGATGCCGATGACCTCGGTCACCTCGTACGGGGGCGGGCCCGCCGCCGCCCCGACGGGAGCCGTGGCCAGCTCCTCGCCCGGGTCGACCCGCGCGGACATGCCCTGCTGGAAGGACCAGCCCGCCTCCTCGGCGCGGCTGAACTCCACCGCCACGTGCCGGTTCGTCATCACCGTCCGCGGGCCCACGAGGAAGGCCGTGCCGACCCAGTCGAGGCTGGGGTGGCCGGTCACCTCGACCCGGCCCACGCGCGCGATCGACTCGCGGATCGCGGCCCGCCCGGCCTCCAGGACGGACCAGTCGCCGTCCTGCGCGGCGAAGTCCTGGCCCTGGACGAGGATCGCCGGCCGGCCCTCCAGGAGGACGATCGCCTCCACTCCGAAGTACTCGTCCTCGTCGATCTCGTCCGCGCGGTGCGCGGCCAGCTTCTCGAGCCCGGCGACCCCGGCCTCCAGGACCCGGGCCCGTTCCTCCTGCGCGAAGCGGGAGATCTGGCCGGCCGGTGCCTGGTCCGACGGCAGCTCCTCCACCGACTCGGCGATCTCCGCCTCCAGGTGCCCGCGCACCCGCGCGGCGACGGCCGCCAGGTCGTCGAAGACCCGCTCGGGACCGGTCGCGACCGGTGATCCGTACCGTGGCTCCATCTCCCGCCACCTCCGCCTCTGAGTTCTTCTTCTCCGCACGCGTTCGGGCCACCGTTCACGCGGCCCACATGTGGGTCTCCGGAACCGGCGACGACTGCGCGGCCGTGATCTCCTCGTACAACTCCGGTGCCTTCTCCCGCAGATGGGCGAGAATTCGGCTCACTTGCGTGCCGACGTTCACGAACGCCGTCGTCCTGCCCTGGTAGTGGACCTCCTCGACCCGGCGGGTGCCGCGATGGAGCGCCACCACGGTCCAGTCGTCCGTGAAGACCGGCGACCCGGACGAGCCGCTGCGGGTGTCGGTGAAGTACCGCAGGTCCCGCTCGTCCGCCTCGAAGACGAGGTTGTTGCGCAGGGCCACCCGCTTGGGCTGCCCGCCGGGGTGCTGGATGATGTTCACCGCCACTGGTTCGGACCCGGACAGGAGCAGCGGCGCGGTCGCCACCCGGAGCACCGGGCGTGGCGGCAGCCCGGGCGAGAGCCGCATCAGCGCGAAGTCGAGGGCCTCGTCCCAGGCGACGAGGGCGCCCGCCGTGGCCTCCACCGTCTCCGCCTCGTCGGCGCCGTAGTCGAACCGCGAGCGGGAGTGGCGCACCTGGAGCTGGAGGTCGTCGTCGGCGACCCGGAGCCGTACACCGGGCGAGCGCGTACGGGCGTTCACCACATGGTGGTTGGTGATCATCAGCCCCGGGGCGATGAGCCAGCCGGTGCCCGCGTGCGGATAGGCGGGCTGGAGCGGTCGGCCCGACTCGAACGGCGGGACCTTCAGCCGGGCCACCGAGGCGCCCGCGAGGACGCCACCGTGCAGGAACTCGAACGGCACGGTGTCGTCCCGGAAGATGATCTCCTCCTTGGTCTCGGCGGGCAGCGGCCCGGCGGGCATGTCCGGCTCCCCGGCGGCGTCCCGGGCGACGTCGTCCAAGGCGCGCTGGAGCACCGTGAGCGGAGCCGCGTCGACGGTCTGGGCGATCGCGTTGTGCAGCCAGACCTCCAGCGGAACCGTGCCGTCGATCAACCGCTCCACCTGGTTCATCACGTCCAGGTCGGAGTGCATCTGGCGCAGCGGGGTGTCCATCGTCGGCAGGCTGGCCCGGAAGTGCGCGGTCGTGCCCGCGAACAGCAGCTGCCGCACACCGCTCTCGGCGAGCCCCGCGTCCAGGGCCGCGTTACGGACCCGTACGAGCTCCTCGGCGGAGAGGTACGGCACGCCGCGGACCGCGCCCTCGGCCGCGTCGGGCGGCGGCTGCGACCACATGCCCCTGCCGTCCCCGCCGGTCATGGGCTGCGTGGCGGGGCCGCGCGCCGGGGTGCCCGCGTCCATGGCGGCGGCGACCCCCTCGACCAGGTCACCGCTGCGGTCGCGGAGCATGAGCGCGCGCCAGGCGACGCTGTCCAGCGTCCCGCGCCCGTGTGCCTCGCGCAGCGCCCGCTCCACCTCCGCCCGTGTCATCCGGGCCGCCGTGTGCGGTACCGCATGGCCGCCCGTCGACGTCCTCGTCGCCGCGGACGTCGCGGTCCCCAGGACGGGAGTGGCCCCCGAGGCGGGAGTCGTCGCCGGGGGTGCGCCGGCGGCCGATTGCAGGATCCGGGTCAGGGGTTCGCGCAGCTGCGGTTCGTCGGTCATCGCCGTGTCGATCCAGCGGGCGAGGGCGTCGACGACCGCCTCGTCGTCCGCCGGCAGCCCCACGAGACGCAGGGTGTGCTCCAGAAGTTCGGGATCCACCCGGGAGGCCGTGGCGGCCGCCGCCCGCGCCAGGGCGGGCTGCCGGGCCAGCTCCTCGTCCGGCATGCCGCGCAGCGTACGGGCGAGGCGCCCGTCCATCTCGGCCGAGCCCTCGTCCGAGAGCGCCGCCAGGCGCGAGCGGGCCACCAGGACCCCCATCGACTCGTGCGCCAGGCCGAGCCCGGCGGCGACGTCCTCCGCCTCCTGGAGGTCGTGGTCGGCGTCGTCGAGGTCACCCTCGTCCTGGGCCAGCCGGGCGGAGAGCTGGAGCAGCTCCAGACGGGTCTTCGCACACCCCGCCTCGGCCGCCAGGTCCACGGCCCGCTCGGCGGTCTCCCGCGCCTCCGTGACCCGCCCGGACCGTGCCAGGGTCTCCACCAGCAGCGCGTGCAGCCTGCTGCACGGCGTCCAGGGCCGGCGCTCGGCAAGCCGCTCCACGGCGGCCTCCACGTACCCCTGGGTCAGCAGGTCCTCGACCTCGCGCGCGGCGATCCGCTCCCAGTCCTCCTGGTCGGCCTCGGCCATGATCCGGTCGGGTACGTGTCCGCCGAGCTTCCCCAGCAGGAAGGCGGCCGAACGGGGTGGCATGTCGCGGTCCGCGCCGGTCAGGTAGGGGGCCACACCGGGCTGCCAACGCCGCTCCACCGCACGGGGGTTCTGGCCCAGCCGCAGCCGGTGGTAGATCTCCTCGGCACGCGCGGCGGAGCCGTCGCGCGCGGCGTAGAACTCGATCGCGCGATGGCCGACGGCCTGCATCAGGTCCGTCCGCGCGCTGTCGGAGAGCCGCAGCATGATCGAGCGCAGATCGGCCCTGTGCCGTACGGCCTGCGGACCCGCCGACTCCATCAGGTCGAGCCGCGAGACCAGCCGGCCGAAGAGCGTACGGGCCTCCTGCGCCGAACCGATGTCCAGACCGGCCGGTTCCGCGAGGACCTCCTGCACCAGCTCCGGGGTGATCACCCGCAGCGCCAGACCCGCCTGCACGAGGGCGCGGACGGCGTCGTCCGCGATGTGCTTGAGGATCCGGTCGTACAGCGTGCCCTGGATGAGCATCTGGTCGACCTGGTGGTGGAAGTACCGGCGCCGGGAGGGCAGGCTGCGCAGCAGGTCGCCGAGCGACGCGGAACCGGCGCCCAGCAGGACGGTGGTCCGTGCCGCGAGTTTGAGGCTGAGCGGGTGACCGCCGATCCGGTCGAGGAGGTCCCGGGCGACCGCCTCGTCCTCGACCCCGCAGGACATCAGCAGGTCCACGGACGCCTGCGGGTCCAGCTCGCCCAGCTCCATGGTGCGCGGCGCGAGCACCTTCGCCGGGTGGTCGATGGGGGCGCGCCCGGAGACGAGGAACCGCAGCCGGGGGTACGCGGCGCGCAGCGCCGTCCAGATGGCCCACATCCGCGCGAGCACGGGGGAGCCCCGGTACTGCGCCTCCTCGAAGGAGTCGAAGGCGATCACCAGCGGCGGGGCGTCCTCGCCCGCCGGTGTGTCGACCGCCTCGGCGACCAACTCGGCGACCTGTCCGGCGAGTTCCTGCTCGCGGGCGCTGGCCCGCGAGTGGAACCCCGCCGAGTAGTCGCGGCTGAGGGTCGCGCGGGTTGCGGACAGCTGGGCCAGCTCGTCGATCTGCTTCCGTTCGCCTCGCTGGGAGGCCGCGGTCTCCTCGCACTCGTCGGCGAGGGCGTCGAACGCGGTACGGCGGGAGGGGTACTGGATGCCGAGCTGGCGGGCGATCTCGGCGAGCACGGTGGCCGGCTCGTGGATGGAGAGCGTCGGGCGCTCGAAGTCGATGAAGGCGAAGGGGAATCCGGCGCGGGAGTCGCGGAGGCTCTCGACCAGGAAGGCGGCGATGAGGGTGCTCTTGCCGATGCCGCCCATGCCGTGGATGAGGACGGGCGGCTCCGCCGGTTCGGAGGGCAGCGCGATGTACGCGCGCAGGGCGTCGATCTCGCGCTGCCGCCCGTGGACCGGGCCCTCGATCAGCCGCTCCAGCGGTTCGAGCAACCGTGCCCGCTCCAGACGGTGTTGAAGGTCGTCGACGTCCGGCAGGCCCGCCACCCCGGGGATCCGGCGCAGCCACAGCACGGCCCGCAGGGTGTCGCAGAGCCCTTCGACACTCAGTGCGTCGAGGTCGGCCGGGACGCCGGACAGCAGGGCAAGCGCGACACGTTCGGTGCCGGGACCGTCGCGCCCGTGACCGCCGGGCACGGATCCCTCGGCACCCTCGCCACCTTCGGCACGCTCGGCGTCTGTGGCGCCGGCGGTGCCTTCCGCGCCCTCGGAGCCTTCGGTGCCGGGGCCGGTGGGGACGATGCCGATGGTCGCCTCCAGAGCGCGCCGGGCGGCCTCCGGCCCCGCGAACGCGCTCAGCGTCTCCTCCCGGACCTCCGGCTTCAGGGCCCAGGTCAGCCTGGGGTGCGCGGCGACCGCGATGCAGTCGTCGACGAGGGCCAGCGAGGCGCGCCCGGTGGCGACGCTCTCGCCGGGCAGCCGCAGCCGGACCGGGTCGAACTCGTCGAGGAGGCAGGCGGCCTCCCGGTACGCCCTGCGCAGCTCCGGCAGCGTGGGGGCGGTCGGCGGCGGCTGGGCCGCCGTGCTCCGCATGGCGAGTTCGAGCTGCTCGGGGGCGTCGTCGCCAGGGGCGAGGAGGCGGGAGAGCCGTACCGTGTCCTCGACCGCCGTGCAGACCCTGCGCATGTAACTGTCCGTGGAATCGGCCCTGTCGACAGCGTGCAGCACTCCGGTGACCGCCACGTCCACCAGACGCGCGCGCGTCATGGGGTCCGGCGAGGGCCCCTCTTGGGCGAAGAACTCCCGGAAGAACGCGTGCAGATCGTCCTCGGTCACCACCCGCGCCGTGTCGCGGCACTCGTTCTTCCTTATGTCGTACGGAAGTTGACGCATCGTGGGGGAGTAGCCCAGCAGGACGAGCCGGGGGACGGCGTCCGCACGTACCGGTGTCTGCTCGTAGACGGCGAGGGCGAGCTTGCCGACGCAGTCCCAGACGTCCGAGGTCGGGTCGAGCCTGTCGCACTCGTCGAGCACCAGCCAGAAGCGCTCCTCGGCGGCCGTCGCCCAGCTCACGATCCGGTGCACGGCGTCGTCGATCGAGGGCAGTGGATCGTTCAACTGTGTGGGATTCAACGGCGACCGGTCGGCTCCGGGTCCCGCCACGACGTCGGTGAGCCGCTCCACGAGACGCGCCGCCGTCGAGGTCCGCGACAGCGTGATCCGTACCGGACGGAACCCGCAGTGCTGCCCGAGATGGCGGATCAGCCGGTACGAGTACGAGCGCCCGCTGTCCGGCTCGCCGTCCACCACGAGCACCGTCTGCTCCGGATCGGCGACGAACCCCCGGAGCTTCTCGCGCAGCTCGGCCCGGTCGATGAACACCTCGGTGCCGTTCGCGAGCACCAGCGTGCCGAACGGGTCGCGCGCCGAGCGCAGCAAGTCCTCGTCCTCACGCAGCCGCCTGAGCAGGTTGCGCGCCTCGGCGTTCCCGGCCGCCGTGAGCGCGTCGAGCCCGGTCAGGGTGGAGAGCAGCGCCCGCTGATGGGCGATGTCCCTGCGCGCCGTACGCACCACGAGGCGGGCGTTCGCGTCGCGGTCCGGGGTGAGCACGAGATCCGCGACGAATTCCGGTGAGAGCCCGGCGCTCCGCAGCTGGGTGGCGGGATCCGGGGTGTCGAGAAGGTACTCACGCACCCAAGTGGTGACGAGTCCCCATTCCGTCTCGGTGAGCGGCATACCGCACCTGCCCGGCGGTCCCGGTCTTCCTTGACTGTCATCGTTTCACCGGGCACGGGTGGTGGCAAACGGGCGCGGGACGGGCCGACGGCGCGAACGACAGGCGCGGCGGCCCGCTCCCGGTTCAGCCCTGCAGGACGATGTCGTCGAACGACTCGAGGCGCCGCCAGCGATCCTCCGGCGCCCGGAACGGCGGCATCAGGTCGACGTCCGGCAGCGGCCCGAACTCCAGCTCGGTGAGCTCCGCGACGTCCGAGACAGGCACCTGGAACGTCCGGAACGGGCCGAGCGGTGGCGGCGCGCCCGCCTTCGCCCCGGCGAGCGCCCGCTCCGCCTCACGGGTCAGATCGGGGCTCTGGTCGAGGATGTACGCGGTCGAGGCCAGCGCCCCGTCCTGCATGAACGCGGCCACCTTCCAGAAACGCAACGGCACCTGGATACCCCGGTAGGGCGGGTCGGACTCGTGCAGCACCGGGCCCGTGAGCACCGTCAGACGCCGGTCGAACTCGGCCGCGTGGTCCAGGAGATGGTTCTCCAGACCCTGCCAGAGCTGCTTGCCCTGGTTGAACACGTCCGACTGCGGCGCCGCGTTCGTGTAGTGGAAGGTGTCGGTGTTGGCCCGGCTCGCGACCGCCGCCGTCCCCCACACCGGGTCGAGCCGGCGCACCAGATGGCCCCGGTCCAGGCTGTTGTTGCGGTAGACGTCGTTGCCCGCCTGCTGCTCCTCGGGCAGTCGCGGGTCGAACTCCCAGACGTCGTCCCGGGGTACGTCCTCGGCGAGCTGACCGCCCTCGATGCAGACGGCGGTCGAGGCGGCGAGCCGCCGGTCGGGGCGGAAGACCACGGTGAAATGGGTGTACGGCAGGATCACCGTCTCCACCGCGGCGCGCACGGGCAGCGGCAGCGGCACGGTCGGACCCAGGAAGTCCTCGTCGTAGCCGGTGCGGTCGGCGAAGGAGTCATGGCGCTGGCCGCCCGCGCGCGGATGCGGCGGAGAAGGCGGGGGATCGGTCGGTTCCATACGATGTAAGTACCGCGCATGAAGGGTCGCGCTCGGCACCGGGCCCAGAGGCCACTCGATCAGCCGCCCCGGTGCATTCCTCCCCACCTTCCAAGGAGGCACCCCATGCCCGCCGGACTCTCCGTCCACGTCGGACTGAACACGGTCGACCCCGGCCGTTACGAGGGCTGGGACGGCGCCCTCCTGGCCTGCGAGAACGACGCACGGGACATGGCCGCCCTGGCCCGCGCCGCAGGCTTCTCCGACACCGTCCTGCTGACCCCCGACTGCACCGTCGACCAGGTCACCGCCGCGCTCCGCGAAGCCGCCGGGAGACTCGAGCCCGGCGACATCCTGCTCTTCACCTATTCGGGCCACGGAGGCCAGGTGCCGGACGTGACGGGCGACGACGAGGAGCCGGACGCCCTCGACGAGACGCTCGTGCTCTACGACCGCCAGTTCCTCGACGACGAACTGAACCGCGAGTTGCGGGGCTTCGCCGACGGCGTCAGGATCTTCGCACTCCTCGACTGCTGCCACAGCGGCACGGCCATCGAGATCCCCGGCCTGCCCCTGCCCGAGGCGGGCGTCCGCCTGATGCCCGTCTACCGACAGCAGGAGATCTACGCGCGCGACCAGGCCTTCTTCGAAGAGCTCCAGCGCTCCCTGGAGAAGGACGCCCCGGACGGGGAGGCGGCCGAGCCGACCGCGCTCCTGATCTCGGGTTGCCAGGACAACCAGTTCTCCATGGACGGCGACAAGAACGGCGCCTTCACCGGAGCCCTCCTGGAGGTCTGGGACCGGGGCGCCTTCCGCGGCGACCACCGCTCCTTCCACCGCTCCATCCAGAACAGGCTGCCGGCCACGCAGAGCCCGAACTTCTACACGACGGGCAACCCGTCGTCCGAGTTCCTCGGGCAGCGGCCCTTCACCGTGTGAGCGGTGCGAGCCCGTCCAGGGCCCGCACCCGCCAGAGGCTTCAGCCGCGCAGGGCCGTCGCCAGCTGGGCCCGCGAGCGGACGTCCAGCTTCTGGTAGATCCGGGTGAGACGCGCCTCGACCGTCTTCACGCTCAGATACAGCTTGGCCGCCGCCTCCTGGTTGCTGGCGCCCTGCCCCACCAGATGGGCCAGCCGCAGCTCCGCGTCGGTCAGCGACGAGAGCGCCGGCTGGGAGTCCTCCCCGGCGGGGGTCTCACGCGTCAGGTCGAGCCAGGGTGCCGCCCCGGCCCGCTCGAACACCGTGGCCGCCGCCTGCAGCGCGCTCTGCGCCGCCGAGCGGCGTCTGCGTCTGCGCTCCACTCGGGCCAGCGAGAACAGCGCCCGCCCGTGCTCCAGGGGCAGCCCGGCCTCCGCGAACCGCTCGGCCGTGGCGGTGAGCAGCTCCGCCGCCTCGTCCGTCCGCCCGCACCCGGCGAGGTACAGGGCGTACGCCCGGTCGCAACCCAGGAGCACGGTCGTACGGCCCAGGCTCTCGGCCACCGGACGCACCTCGGCGAGCAGGTCCACCGCCTCCTGCGCGGCGTCGTTGGCGAGCAGGGCCTCCGCCAGCTCCTCGTGCCAGCGCAGCATCGAGGGGTCGACCGTCGACTGCGCCCGCTCGTTCGCCTGCACCCGGCGCAAGGTCTCCAGGGCCGAGGCCACGTCCCCGTTGACCAGCTGCACCCGTCCCAGGGCGTAGAGGCTGCGGGAGAGGAAGACCCGGTCGCCCTCCTCCTCCGACGCCTGGACGCTGCGCCGGGCGTAGCTCGCGGCCCGGGCGAAGCTGCCGCCCGCGGTCTCCGCGAGCGCCAGCGTGTACCAGGCGGGACCGGGGGAGAGACCCGCCTCCAGGGTCAGGGCGAGCGACTGGCCCGCGTGCACGAGCGCCGCGGGACAGGCCCCGATCCGGGCCTCGATCGCGGCGAGCGTGGAGAACAGCTCGATCGTGTCCTCCACCGAACCCCGTCGCTGGACCAGCGGCAGCAGGGCGTTCACCTGGTCGCGGGCGTCGGCGAGCCGGTCGTCGAAGAGGGCGTGACGAATCGTCAGGATCTGGGCAGCGTTACGGATTCCGAGCGGACGCTCGGCCATCTCCAGCCCCCGCGCCTGCGCCAGGACCGACTCCGCGTCCAAGGCCCCGAGCGCCCGGTCCATCCGCGCCTGTACGGTCAGGGCCTGCGCCGCCGTGCGGGGATCGCCCACCGAGGCGGCCAGCGCGGCCGATTCGACGGCGGCGGCCCGTGACCGCAGCGGATCGCCGTCGGCCAGCACGTACTTGACGGCCAGTCGCAGGAGCACCCCCGCCCGCAGCGCGGTGTCGCCCTCGGAGTCCTCCATGGCGTGCACATACATCTCGTCCAGACCGGTCAGCCCCTGACCCGCCGTGTCCAGGACGGCGAGCCGGGCCCGTACCCGGTCCGACGGGGCCGCGTCGCGGGCCAGCAGGTCGGTCGCGGCGCGCATCGCGAGGTCCGCCCGTGCGGCCCGGGCGGCCTCCTCGGCCGCGTCCACGAGCCGCGTGATCCGCTGCTCCGCGTGCTGGACGGGCGTCGACTCGGCGGCGAGCAGGGCCAGTTCGGCGGCGAGCGCGCTGTTGCCCCGCCGCCGGGCGAGGTCGGCCGCCGCGGCGACCTCGGCCGCCAGCGCCTCGTCGGGGATGTCGGTGGCCAGGGCCCGGTGCCGTACCGCCTCGACCGAGTCGTCCACGACCTCGGCGAGCGCCGCGTGCCCGGCGCTGCGCTCCGCCCAGCAGGCGTCGTGGACCAGGGTGGAGGGGAGCAGGCCGGCGGTGAACGCGACCGTGCCGTCCTCGGCGAGCGACACGAGGTCGGCCCGCTCGGCGACCGCGAGGTCCGCCTCCGCGTTGGGCCGCCCGGCCCGCCGTATCAGCGCCGCCGTGGGACGCAGCGCGAGGGCGGCGAGCAGCAGCGTCTCCCGCACGGCGGGCGGCGCGGCGCCGAGGAGTTGGCGCGCCAGGTCGCGGGCCCGCCCGGACAGGGTCAGTGCCTCGGCGTGGTGGACGGGGGTGCGCGCGTCGGCCAGCGAGCGGCCCACGGCGAGCGCGAGGCGCGGGTTGCCGCCACTCGCCTTGTGGATACGGCCCGCCATCCGGGACGGCAGGCGGTGGTGGATCAGGAGTTCGGCGATCTCGTCGGCCTGCAGGGGCGGCACGAGCAGGATGTCGGCCTCCGACGGCACCCAGAGCCGGGTGTCGTGGCCGTCGTCGGAGCCGTACGCCTCGGGGGTCTCGACGGCGATGACACGCAGCGCGGTCGGGGCCAGGTGCAGGGCGAAGCGCAGCAGGTCGGCGCTGTCGGCGTCGATGTGCTGCACCCCGTCGACGACGAGCAGGGCGGGGCCGCGGGCGGTGAGGGCCCTAAGGATCTGCGCGAGGCCGAGGCGCAGCGCGATCGGGTCCCAGCCACCGTCGTGCAGCGGCGCCTCCCGGCAGAGCATCGCGACGGCGGTCCGCTGGGGCCCGGGCAGCGCGTCGAACACCCCGGACGCCAGGTCGGCACGCGGCGCTGCGGCGGACGCCGCCTTCGCGGGGGTCGGGCCTGTCGTCTCCGCGGTGGCCGGCCAGGTCACGGTGGCCGCCGCCGAGGCGACGAGGGCGGCCGCGGCGGCGCCCGGTATCTCGCGGTCGGCGGGCAGGGTCGGGAGCCAGAGGACCGTTTCGCCGCGGGCCTCCGCCCGGGCCGCCTCCGCGAGCGCCACCTCGGTCTTGCCGACGCCCGCCGTTCCCGTGAGGAAGGCCCGGCCCCGGGAGTGCAGGACGCGTTCGAGCCGGGAGAGCAGCTCCTCGCGGCCCACCGGCGAGGGGGAGGATCCGGCCACGCCCGTGGGGCGCAGGGAGACATGTGGCGCCGGCGTCGTCGTCACCTGCGCACCCCCTCCTCCGGCACTCGGGCCCGGCCCGTGAGCCCCGTTGGGCAGAGAATACGGAGCGTACCGGCGCAGTCCAGGCCCTTTGTCCGGCATACGGACAGGGCGCCGCGGCCCCCACGCCAGGACGCGCCCGTGGTGTAGACCACGAGCGCGTCGCTGACCAGCAATAATGCTGTTGTGGGGGGTGGTTCAGGTGGGGCTCAGAAGGTCAGGCTCCACGAGTCGATGTAGCCGGTGTCACCCGAGGCCACATCGCGGACCTGCAGCTTCCAGGCGCCGTTGGCGACCTCGCTCGACGCGTCGACCGTGTACGTGGTCACGACGTTGTCGGCGCTGTCCGAGCCGGAGGAGGCCTTGAGGTTGCGCACCGTGCCGTCGGGGGCGATCAGGTCGATGACCAGGTCCCCGCGCCAGGTGTGCTTGATGTCCACGCCGACCTTGAGGGCGGCGGGGGCGTTGCCGGTGCGGCCGGTGACGGAGATCGTGGACGACACGGTGGTGTTGTCGGCGATGGTGACGTCGGTCGCGTTGGTGAAGACGGTGCCCGTGGGCGGCGTCGTGGTGGTGACGGCGTTCACGGTCTTGGTGGCGTCGGCGATGCCGGTTCCGCAGCCGCCGGTGCAGGTGCCGGGCAGCGGGCGGGCGTTGGACTTGATCGCGGTCTCGATCTCGGCCGGGGTGAGGCTCGTCTTCGCCGACTTGAGCAGCGCGGCCAGGCCGGCGATGTGCGGCGCGGCCATCGAGGTGCCCTGGTAGGGCGCGTAGTTCTCAGCCGACTGGGTCGTCGTGCCCGCGTTCAGCGTGGAGTAGATGCCGTTCTGCGGGGTGGTGACGGTGCCCGGCGTGTCGGTCCCGCGGCGGGTCTCGCCGCCCGGGGCGGCCACGTCCACGATGGTGCCGTAGTTCGAGTAGAACGAACGGTTGCCCTCGCGGCTGGTCGACGCCACGGTGATGACGTTCGCGCAGTTCGCCGGGGTGAAGCCGGAGGTGTTGGCGTTGCTGTTGCCCGCGGCGACGACGACGGTGGTACCGCGCTGGACGGCGCCGTTGATCGCGGTCTGGTAGACGCTCGGGCAGGTGGAGCTGGCGCCGCCCAGGCTCAGGTTGATGACCTTCGCCGGGGTCGCGTTGGCGGCGACGCCGGGCACGGAGCCGCCGGACGCCCAAGTGATGGCGTCGGCGATGTCGGCGGAGGAACCGCCGCACTTGCCGAGCACACGCACGGGCTGGATCTTCGCGTTGTACGCGATGCCCGCGATGCCCTTGGTGTTGTTGGTGACCGCGCCGATGGTGCCGGCCACGTGGGTGCCGTGCCAGGAGGAGTTGGAGGCCTTGGAGCCGAGCCCGCACTCGTTGTCGGTGGCGTTCCAGTCGCCCTCGTCCTTGGCGTTCGCGTCACGGCCGTTGCCGTCGCGGGCGTCCGCGGAGTCGGAGATGAAGTCGTAACCGTTGACGACGTTGGTCGCCAGGTCGGTGTGGGCCGCGTAGCCGGTGTCGATCACGGCCACGGTGACGCCGGAGCCGGTCGTCTTGTCCCAGGCGGTGGGGACGTTCATGCCGCCGGTGGCCTCGAAGAGGTCCCACTGCTTGGCGTAGTCGGTGTCGTTCGGGGTGACCGCCATCGCGTAGGCGCGGATGTCGGGCTCCACCGAGGCGACCTGCGGGTCGGCGCGGAACGCGTCCATGACCTCGGTGACGTCCTGCTTGGTGGCGCTGCCACCCAGGTCGACCAGCGCGGCACCGCCGGCGAGGCGGCGCTCGAAGGCGAGGCTCTCGCCGGTCGCGGCGCCCTTGGCGGCCGCGTCGCTCTTGGCGGCGGCGTTGGAGCCGGCCTCGGCGGTCTTGGCCTTGTAGGTGACGATGACCTTCTCGACGGGGGCGCTGGGCAGCGCGGTCATCGCCTGTGCGGCCGGAGCCGGCTTCGGGGTGACAGCGGCCGGGGCGGCGGCGAACGCCCCGGTGGACGTGGCAGCGGCGCCGATGATCGCGGCGCTCGCGACCACGACGGATATGACTCTCCGCCTGGAACTGTTCAAGGTGTTCCCTTTCAAGCACGACGTAGGTGCGGAGCAGTGGCGGCGGCGCGGGAGCCACGGGGCGAAGTGGGGTCGCGGTCCGTCGTTCCCTTGGGCTTGGGGGGCCCGTGCGCCGCCACCGGCGACGCGACGGCCCGGGTCAAGGCCGCCACCGGCGGAGACACTACCTACCGCTCCACATGGACCTGACAGGCGGGTGGCTCGGAGGGAGGGGATCTGCCGGTGCGGCAGACAGTAGGGAAAGACGAGATGAACCCGATACGGGGAAAACCCTTGTCACCCCCCGAGGGGGGTGGGGGAGGGCCGGCGACTTCGGGTGAGGGGCCGGGGGAGGGTGGGGCCGGGCCAAGGACGGGCGAGGCCGTGTCGATCGGGACGGACGCCGCTA
The DNA here is from genome assembly GCF_053609105.1 of Streptomyces sp. NPDC054975. Taxonomy (NCBI): domain Bacteria; kingdom Bacillati; phylum Actinomycetota; class Actinomycetes; order Kitasatosporales; family Streptomycetaceae; genus Streptomyces; species Streptomyces sp. NPDC054975. The sequence goes on along the minus strand of NZ_JBSGWV010000001.1, from coordinate 450,192 downwards.
CGTTCGGGGGGTTTGCCCGGTTTCTGATACTCCCTCGGCCGGTTCAGGAGGTGACCGGGGAGGCCGGCGTCAGCCCAGTTCGAGGGTCGTGACGCCGAAGACGCGCTCCTGCGCGATCGGCCTGACCGGCCCCGTGTACATCCGAGCCGTCTCGAACGTCGGCTCAAGGCCCCGGTCGAGCGCGAGGCGGGCCGCCGCCGGATTGGCCTCCGGCATGTCGATCGCGATCCGCTCCGAGCCGAACGCCCGCGCCTCGGCGGTGAGGGCGTCGAGGAGGGCGGCCGCGTCGGCCGGCGTGTCGGCGAACAGCGGCCCCACACGCGCCTCGTCCTCGGCCGGCCGCACCACGCCGTACCCCGTCAGGCGCCCGTCGACGACCCGGGCCAGGGCCCGGTGGCCGGGGGTGGCCAGCCACGCGGCGAGGAAACGGGGCCGCTCGGCGGGGTGGCAGGCACTGTCGTACGCGGCGAGGGCGACCGGGTCGACGGCGTGGGCCGGGACGACGTGCGGGTCGGTCGCGGAGTGCGGGGCGCCAGTGACGACGTGCGGGTCGGTCGCGGCGCCGCGCGGGGCGGCAGGCTCGCCGACGTACCGTGCCGTGCGGTGGACGGAGGAGAAGCCGGAGCGGCGGTAGTTGTCCTGCTGGTCGGGCACCCCGTCGAGCCCGACGGTCCGGTCGCCGGCATGGGCGAGGGCGGCGCGCCAGGTGGCGAGCCCGTGGCCGAGGCCGCGCCGGTCGGGGCGGACGAGGTAGAAGCCGAGGAAGGCGTACCGGTCGCTGTAGTTGACCACCGAGATCGCCGAGACGGGCTCCCCGTCGACCCGCCCGAGGAAGAACCCCTCCGGGTCCTGCGCGAAGAAGGCGTCCGCGTCCGCCACTCCCGGGTTCCACCCCTCGGCGACGGCCCATCGCCTGACGACGGCCCAGTCCTGGAGCGTCGCGGGGGAGACCTGGAGGGGGCCGGTGGAGGGGAGCGTCATGAGGTTCCTTCGACGGCCGAGGGAGTTTCAGAAACCGGTCAAAGCGCCCCGATCATAGCGACGCCCGCACGGCCCGATTCCCACGGCGACGGTTTCCGGCCGCAGCCCCCAGGCAGCGGCCCCGGGCGCGTCGCCCCTCCGGTCATACCCACCTGAGCGGCCCCCCGGCCCGGCCCCACCCTGAGCGGGGGTCGCTCCCCGGCCTGACCGCCGCCCAGGCGGAGCTTCGCCTTCGGCCCTCACCCCACCAGCCGCAACCTCGTGTCGGCCACGCCCACGCGGATCGTCTGGCCCCACGTCAGGTTCAAGGTGTCCGATTCCATGCCGTCGCCGAAGGCGACCAGGCGGTCCGACTCCACCGTGAGGCGGAGGGAGGTGCCCGGGGTCAGGGCGCCCTCCACGCGCGTCGTGCCCGTCGTCGGCGAGGGCCAGGCCTCGCGGACGAACCAGGCGAGGCGGCGGGCCGTCGGGCCGGGGAGCGTCAGCGAGCTGGAGCGCTCCAGCCAGAGGGAACGCAGCCAGCCCGTCGCGCCTGTGCCCGTACCGACCAGGACGCCCGAGGACGCCTGGGATTCCGGCGCCGGCTCCGAACCGCCCTCGACCGCGAGGGCGTAGCGCGCGGTCTGGTGGCTCGGCGGGCCGAGGTAGATCTCGTTCAGGGCGAGCAGCCGCTGCGCGTCGTCCGTCACGGCCTCCACCATCGTGAGCTCGTCCACCCCGGTCGGTGCCGCCGACGCGACCACCGACCTCAGCAGCGCCCCCGCGTCCGCCGCCCGGTGCCGGACGAGGACGCCCGGGTTCCGGCCGGGGTCGGTGTCGACGCCGACGACCGGCTGGCCGGACAGGTACTTGGCGGCGTTGGCCACCAGACCGTCCTGCCCGACGACGACCACGACGTCCTCGGGGCCGAAGAGGAACCGGTCCAGATCCGCCCGCTCCACCCGCGCCTGCCGCCATGTCAGCGGCACGGCCGCCGCCACCTCCGCGAGCCCCCGCCGGTTCCGCTCGTGCCTCCGCCGTACGTCCTCGATGCTCCGGCCCCGGCTGGACAGGAAGAACGCCGCCTGCCCGTGCGTACCGTGCCGCGCGAGCAACTCCTCGTACTCCGTCGTGCGGTGCACGAGCACCGCGCGCGGTGCCAGGCTCACGACGCCGTCCCGCCGCCGCCCAGCCTGCCGAGCAGCGCGGTCAAAACGTCCGGGGACACCGTCACGCTCTCGATCCGCGGCAGGTTCTCCGCCGCCCGGGTCGCCGCCAGCGCGTGCAGCGTGCCCGCGTCGACCTCCCCGTGCACCCGGAGCCACGCCGCCTGGGCCTCGGCCCGTGCCTCGCCGACCTCGCGCGCCGCCTCGGCCTCGGCCCGCGCGAGCCGGACCTTCCGTACCGCCTCGGCCTCCGCGCGTACGGAGTCGGCGGCGGCGCTCTCCTCCGCCTCGCGCCGCGCGTTGGTGCCGCGCTGGTCGACGAGCCGCTCCTCCTGCCGGGCGAGTTCGATCTTGCTGGCGAGCTCGTTCTCGGCGATGGTCCGCTCGCGTTCGACCGCCACGGCGCGGCGCTCGTACGTGGCCCGGTCGGCCTCCTGCTGGATCTGCTCGCGCGCCGGGGTGCGCAGCGCCCGTTCGACCTCCGGCTCCGGGCGGATGGCCACCACCCGTACCGCCACCACCTCGATCCCGGTGGCGGGCAGCCGCGGCTCGGCCGCGAGCCCGTCCGCGATCCGGTCCCGTACCGCCGCCACCCCGTCGACGAGTGCCGCCGCCAGCGGGGTGCGGGCCAGCACGTCGAGCGCGTGCTGCTGGGCCGTCTCGGTCAGCAGCGTCGCGATCTGCTCCAGCGGGGCGCCGCGCCAGGCGCCGGTGTCCGGGTCGATGGAGAAGTCGAGGCGGGTGGCGGCCGCGTCGGGCTCACCGATCCGGTACGTGACGGTGGACTGCACGCTCACGTCCTGGAAGTCGGCCGTGCGGGCGTGGAACGCCATCGCCAGTTCCCGGTCGTTCACCGGGACTTCGGAGAGCGCGGCGGACAGTGAGCGGTACCAGAAGCTGAGCCCCGTGCCGTCGTGGACGAGGCGTCCGCGCCGGTGGTGGCGGATGTGCGCGGTCGGTGCGGACCGCAGGTGGCGCCAGCCGGCGCGGCGAGTGATGTCGGCCATGGGAACTCCCCCTTGTCGTCGCATTGACGATATCGGGGTCGCGCTCTTTTCGTCAAGATGACGAAATAGGGGGCTCCGGAGGCGGCGGGATCTTGTACAGGTGGGCCGAGACGTCCTCGTGCGCCAGGCGGCGCAGGGCCAGAATGATGGGTTCGTACAGCACCGTGTACGCGACGGCTGCCTCGATCGCCTCCTCCAGGACCGGGTAGTCCTCCATCACGGCGTACTCCTCGGTGGCGATCGGGTGCATCACCTCGGCGTACCGCCGGATGTCATCGGCGCCACCCCGGTAGCCCAGCGCGCGGAGCGTCAGAACCGCGCGGGTCAGCGCTGCCAGTGCGGGAGCCTCGTCGTACACCCGCCATCCCAGCTCGGTGAGGACCCCGCGCATCTCGGCGAAGACCTCGTCCCAGCGGGCGCGTTCGGGATCGGACCCGTCGGGCGGGGAGATCTGCGGGCCCAGCATGTACTGGGCGATGCCGATGCGCTCGTGGCGGCCGAAGGCGGGGTCGTCCGCGACCGCCAGGACGTCCCGTGCCTGCTGGATGGTCATCCCGCCGACCGTGAGGAGCGCCCGGACCAGGCGGAGTCTGCGCAGGTGCTCCTCGCCGTACTCCGACTGCCGAGCCGTGACGGGCCTTCCGGGGGCGAGGAGCCCCTCGCGCAGGTAGTACTTCACGGTGGCCACGGACACGCCGCCGCGGTCGCTCAACTCGGAGAGGCGCAAAAGGGTTTCACCGTTCCTGTCGTCTCGACGCGATCACGGGGAGTTCTACTCTTCCCTTCAAGGATAGTTCAGCTATCCAGTACGAAAAGGGGGCGGCGCCGGTCAGCCGGCGACCGCGGGGGCGGGGGTTGTGTCGCCCGCGCCGGTACGGGGAGAGGGGGCCGGGCGCTCCGAGGCGGCGACCTGGGTCCGGGGCGGGGGTACGGAGTCGGCGACCGGGGTCGAGGGTGCGAGGGTGGCGAGCCGTGACCGAGTCGGAGAGGCGGCGACCGGGGGCCCCGCGTGGGGTACGGGAGCCGTTCCCGGTCCGGCCGTCAGGAGCACCACCCCGCGTGCCGCCACCAGTGAGGCGGCGGCCGCGACCAGCCAGCCCCATACGCCCGCGCGGAACGTCTCGCCGAGCAGCGCCACGCCGATGACGGCGGCGGCGGCCGGGTTGGAGAGGTTGACGACGGCCAGCGGGGCGGCCAGGCCGCCCCGGTAGGCGGTCTGCGAGAGCAGCAGCCCGCCCACGGCGAAGGCGGAGATCAGGACGGCGACGAGAGCGGTCTGCCACCAGGCGGGCACCCCGCCCGGCAACTCCCGCGCGAGCGCGGCGGTGAGCGTCTGCGTCAGCGCGGAACCCACGCCGGAAGCAACGCCGGAAGCCGTGGCGTGCCCGAGCCCCCTGCCGCGCGGCCGCCCAGGACCCGGTCCGTACCGGCGGCGGCCGCCCGACGTCAGGGCCGCGATCAGCAGGGCGGTCGCCGCCGCCACGATCAGGGCCTCGCGGAGGGTCAGGGCGTCGCCGGGGCTCGCCGGGCCGGTGACCGATGTCAGGGCGACGAGGCCGGCCAGGGTCCAGAGCGCGCCGCGCCACTCCGCGCGGGCCACCCGGCGCCGTGCGCAGTACGCGCCGAGCGGCAGCGCCGCCACGAGCGTGAGGGCGCCCAGCGGCTGAACGAGAGTCAGCGGGCCGTGGTGGAGCGCCGCCACGTGCGCGAGCGCGCCGGCCGCGTTGAGGCCGACCGCCCACCACCACTGGCCGCGCGCGAGCAGTGCGCGGAGCGCGCCTCGGCCGCCGTCGGAGGCCGACGCCAGCCGGGACTGGGCGACCGCCGCGAGGGCGTACCCGGCGGCGGAGACCAGGGAGAGCAGCACGGCGAGGACGGTGCCGTCGAGGCCGTTCATCGCAGCGCCTCCGCCGGGCGGGGCGCCCTGGCGCGAGGTGTGCCGCCCGGGGCGGCGGGATCGGCGCCCGGAGGCCGTACGACCGCGAGCGCCACGCCGAGCAGGGCTGCCGCCGCGAGCGCGTCGAACCAGTAGTGGTTGGCCGTGCCGACGATGACCAGCAGGGTCAGTGCCGGATGCAGCAGCCACAGCCACCGAAGCCGCGCGCGACTCGCCGCGATCAGGCCGATCGCGACCATCAGCGCCCAACCGAAGTGGAGCGAGGGCATCGCGGCGAACTGGTTCGCCATCGAGTCCGTCTCGGGCGTCGCGCCGTACACCGACGGCCCGTACACCCGCGCGGTGTCGACGAGCCCCGCCGCCGTCAGCATCCGGGGCGGCGCCAGCGGCATCAGCAGATGCAACGCGAGCGCGGCGGCGGTGAGCAGCGCGAGGACCCGGCGGGACCAGAGGTAGTGGGCGGGCCGGCGCCGGTAGAGCCAGACGAGGAAGGCGACGGTGGCCGGGAAGTGCACGGCCGCGTAGTAGATGTTGGCGGCCCGGACGAGTTGGTCGCCGTGCATCAGGAGCGCCTGGACCGACCCCTCGCCGGGCAGGTGGAAGGCCCGCTCGATGTCCCAGATCCGGTCGGCGTTGTGGAAGGCGCGCAGCTCGTGGCCGTTCGCGAAGAGCCGGCCGCACTTGTAGACGAGGAAGAGCGCGGTGACGAGCAACAGCTCACGCAGCAGCGGCGGTCTCGGGGTGACGCTCGGCTCCGGTCCGGCGGGACGTGTCCCTCGTGTCCCGCGTATCCCGGCAGCCATGGCGCGGCCCCTTTATCAGTCAAATCGGCAGCAAACGGAGGAAGCGTAGATCCGAATTCATCGAGACGCAAGCGTCTCGATACGTTTGCGTCTCGATTGTGCACCCCCTACTCTCGTATGTGCAGAGAGCTGTCCGGGAGGAAGCCATGTCCACGCAGGCCGCGACCGCCGCCGCCCGCCGCAGCAAGATCACCCCCGAGCGGGAGACCGAGCTGTACGAGGCCGTGCTCTGCCTGCTCCGGGAGGGCGGCTACGACGCGGTGACCATGGAGGGTGTCGCGGCCCGCACCAAGTGCGGCAAGGCGACGCTCTACCGCCAGTGGGGGACCAAGCCCCAGCTCGTCACCGCCGCCCTCGCCAAGCAGCTATGCACGTTCTTCGCCGGCATCGACACCGGCACCCTCGCCGGCGACCTCCGCGAGGCCGCACATGTCGCCGCGACCCGCCGCGACCGCGACGCCGAACTCATGGAGGCCGTCAGCCAGGCGTACATCCAGCACCCCGATCTGCGCGCGGCGCTCCGCGAGACCGTCATCAGCCCCGAAGTCGCGGCGCTCGACGAGATGCTCCGCCGGGCCGTCGACCGCGGCGAGATCGACGGGGACAACCCGGCCGTCGGCTTCGTGGCCCCCTGCTTCCTCGGCATGCTCCGCATCGAGCGGCTCTTCGAGGAGCGGTTCGCCGACGCCTCGACCATGCGTGTCTTCGTCGACTCGGTCCTGCTCCCCGCCCTGATGCCGGCGGGGCGTGTCGCCGAGATGTGAGCGCCCGGTGCCTCCGGCACGCTGGACCCATGCCGTCCTCCACCCCTGACGTCCGCGTCCGACGGGTCTACGACCCCCCGTCCTCCGACGACGGCGTCCGCGTCCTCGTCGACCGCCTCTGGCCGCGCGGCCTGGCCAAGGCCGACGCCCACGTCGACGAATGGCCCAAGGCCCTCACCCCTTCCACCGAACTGCGCCGCTGGTACCACGGTGCGCAGGGCGAGAGCGAGGGCGCGTACGAGGAGTTCTGTCGACGGTACGAGGACGAGCTCGCCGAACCCGCCGCCGCCGAGGCCCTCGACCAGCTGCGGAGCCTCGCCGACCAGGGCCGCGTCACCCTCCTCACCGCCGCCAAGGACCCCTCCGTCAGCCACACCTCCGTACTGGAGCGCGCGCTGAACGCCACCAGGCCGTAGCCAGCCGCACGTGCCGCGGGTCACCATGGGCGCGGGCCACCCGGCCGCGAACCGGCGCACACCGCCAACACGCCGTACCGGCCCGAGTTCCGCACCTTCCCCGGACCGGAGGCGCCGCGTGGACCCGAAGACGGACATGACGCCGGACAAGACGCCGGACCTGACACCAGACCCGAGCACACCAGACCCGAGCCTCTCCCCGCCGCCGGACTCGGCGACGTACGCACCCCGCGAGCACGAGCTGCTCGACGCGTTGCAGCGCGACCCGTACCCGCTCTACGCCCGGGCGCGACAGACCGACGGACTGACCTTCGTCCCCGAACTCGACGCCTGGCTCGTCGCCCGCGACGCCGACGTCCGCGAGGTGCTGCTGCGGCCCGACGACTTCTCCTCGGCCCATTCCTTACGGCCCGACGTCATGCCGTCGCCCGCCGCCTTCGGCGTCCTCGCCCGCGGCTTCGCCCCCCGGCCGACCGTCGTCTCCACCGACGGGGCCGCCCACCGGCGCCACCGCGCCCCGATCAACCGGGGCCTCTCCACCGCGCGGGTCGCCGCCCTCACGCCGTACGCCGCCGAGGTGGCGGCCGCTCTCGTCGACGGCTTCGCCGCCGACGGCCACACCGAACTGATGGCGTCCTACGCGGGACGGCTGCCCGGCGCCGTGATCGGCCGGCTCCTCGGCCTGTCACCTGAGGACGTGCCCGCCGCCGTGCACGGCGGCCACCGCGCGGAGCAACTCCTCTTCCGCCCCCTGACGGAGGACGAACAGCTCGCCGCCGCCGAGGACGTGGTCGCCCTCCACCACCTCCTCGACCGCTACGCCCGCGACCGGTACGCCCACCCACGCGACGACCTCTGCTCGGCGATGGTCGCGGCCCTGGCCCCGCCCGCACCCACGGCTCCCGGCCCCCGGGAGCTCACCCTGGACCAGCGCGCCGAACTCGTCTCCACCCTGCAGAACTTCCTCATCGCCGGCCACCTCACCACCACAGCCCTCATCGGCACGACGGTTCTCCACCTCCTCCGCCACCGCGACCAGTGGGAGCTGCTCTGCGCCCGGCCGGACCTCATACCCGGGGCGGTGGAGGAAGCGATCCGCTACGACACCGCCGTCCAGGGATTCCGCCGTACGACCACCCGGCCCGTCGAGCTGGCCGGCACCGAACTGCCCGCGGGCACCACCGTCTTCGTCGCGTACGGCTCCGCCAACCGTGACGAGACACGCCACCGGGACGCCGACACCTTCGACATCACGCGGCCCGCCAGTCCCACCCGCCACATCGGCTTCGGCCACGGTGCCCACGGCTGCCCCGGCTCCCAGCTCGCCCGCACCCAACTCCGGCTCACCCTGGAGCTGTTCACCCGCCACTTCCCCGGACTGCGGCTGCGCGAGGACCGGAAGGTCGTGATGCGCCCGACCCTGATCCACCGCTCGCCCCTGGAGCTACCGCTCGTCTGGTGACCCGCACGTCCCGGGGCGCCGCGTCACCCCTGGAGCTGCCGCTCGTCTGGTGACCCGCACGTCCCGGGGCCCCGCGTCACCCCCCGAGCAGGCGCGGCGCCTCGGCGGCCGCGTCCGTCACCTCGTCCGCCCGGTCCGCCAACGCACGCGCCCACCGGACGAGTCCGCCGACGTCGATTCCGTACGGGTCGCTCTGCCCGGAGATCCGCGCGGCACCGCGCCGCAGCAGCCGTGCGCCCCCCGCCGCGTTGCCCCGGGCGGCATGCGTGAGCCCCACCGCCAGCTGGGCGAGCCCCTGCCACAGGTCGCGTTCCCCGTCGGGCCCGCTCTTCCAGGCGTCCTCGAAGACCTCGTGGGCGTGGAACGGCATCCCCGCGTCGAGCAGCCGCTGCGCCTCCCGCACGGTCTCGGCCGGCGCGCGTACGACCCCCTCGGGCTGTCTCGGCACGCCCTCGGCCCCGTACGGCAGCGGCCGCCCCAGCCCGTCCCGGGGCCGCCCACTACGCGCCCGCCCCTCGGTGTCCCGGTCCCTCGGCATCCTGTCCACGCCCCCATTCTCTCCCCGAGCCGTCCGGCCTGCGCGAATGCCTCCGGCCACGCGCCCGGGGGTGCGTCCCACCGTCGCACGGAGTGAGGTAATGTTCTCTTGCACGCCGCCACCGGGGACAAACCGGGGGCACGGGCATCGGGACGTGGCGCAGCTTGGTAGCGCACTTGACTGGGGGTCAAGGGGTCGCAGGTTCAAATCCTGTCGTCCCGACTTTTCGAAGTCGCAGGTCGAGGGGCCGCTTCAGAGGCATCTGAAGCGGCCCCTCGATCGTTTTCGAGAGCCCGGTGGGACCGGCGCCGCACCCAACGACCCGGCTTCACGCCATGGTGCCCACGATCTCCTCGACCAGCTGCATGCTGGTCTCCGGGTGCAGGAAAGCAAACCGGGCGACCGTCTCGCCCTCCCAGCCGGTCGGTGCGACGAACGCGGTCTGGCCGGCGAGCAAGCGGGTGGACCATTCCGTGTAGTCCTCGGCGGTCCAGCCGATGCGGCGGAACAGTACGGCGGACAGGTCCGGTTCGCGGATGAGTTCGAGGTACGGGGTGGTGCGGATGAGCGCGGCGGTGGCGCGGGTCAAGGTGAGGGCCTTCTCCATGGCCTCGCTGTAGGCGCGGGTGCCGTGGACGGCGAGGGAGAACCACAGGGGGAGGCCGCGAGCGCGGCGGCTCAGGTGGTGGGCGTAGTCGCTGGGGCTCCAGTGGATGTCGTCGTCGGTGTGCAGGGCGTCGAGATAGGAGGCGTCCTGGGTGTGGGCCGCCCTGGCCAGGCGCGGGTCGCGGTAGAGGAGAGCGGCGCAGTCGAAGGGGGCGAACAGCCACTTGTGGGGGTCGATGACCAGGGAGTCGGCGTGCTCGATGCCCCGGTAGCGGTGCCGGACGCTCGGGGCGAGGAGGCCGGCGCCGCCGTACGCGCCGTCGACGTGGAGCCAGAGGTCGAACTCCCGGGCCGCGGAGGCGATTCCGGCGAGGTCGTCGATGATTCCGGCGTTGGTCGTGCCGGCGGTGGCCGCCACCCCGATGACGTCGGACGGGTCGGCGTCGGCGCGGAGGGCGGCACGGAGGGCAGGGCCGGTCAGGCGGTGGTCCGTTGTCGGCACCACGAAGGGCTCGGCACCGATGATCCGCAGGGTGTTGCCGATGGAGGAGTGGGCCTGGTCGGACACGGCGAACCGGACGCGGTCGTACGGGCCGAGGCCCCGGCGGCGCCGGGCCGTGTCGCGCGCGGTGACCAGGGCGGAGAGGTTCCCGGCCGAACCGCCCGAGACGAAGCACCCGCCGGCGTCGGCCGGCATTCCGGCGAGGTCCGCGAGCAGGCGCAGGACCTGGTTCTCGGCGGCGATCGGGCCGGAGGCGAGGAGCCAGGAGACGCCCTGGATCGACGAGCACGAGACGAGCATGTCGAAGAGGACGGCGGCCTGCGTCGGGGCGGCGGGGACGAAGGACAGGAAGCGGGGGCTGTCGACCGCGATCGCGGTGGGTGCCAGTTGCTCGGTCCACAGCCGCAGCACCTCCGCCGGATCGTTGCCCTCCGGCCCGATCAGCCCCGCCAGGACCCGGTCGAGCTTGTCCCCCTCTCCCGGGTGGTTGAGCGCGGGCCGGTTCAGGAGGCGGTCGCGCAGCGCGGCGACGACGAGGTCGGTGAGAGCAGGGTCGTACGTGTGCATGGTGGACCTTCGAGTTGACGATCAGCTGGCCGGGAGAGTGGGCCGGTGGTCAGTGAAACCGGCGGCCGGGTCGAGGAGTTCGGTCTGTGTGACAGCTCTGGGCTGTGCGTTTCGTCTCCGTGGCCGAATGGAGTCGCGAGGGAGGGGCGTCGCGGTGTGCCCGCACCAATCGCGGCGGGAGCTTTTGGAGCGGGCGACCAACATCCCGGGCGTCTCGCGGGACCACCATCACGGGAGACCCCGCAGGACGACGGCGGGAAGAGACGAAAGGCAGTCCGGCATGCGTCACACCACCCGCCCGGTCCTCGGCATCCTCGGCGGGATGGGGCCCCTCGCCACGGCCGACTTCTACCGCCGGCTCGTCGAGCGCACCCCGGCCGGCTCCGACCAGGCGCATCTGCCCGTCGTCATGTGGGCGGATCCCGCCGTCCCGGACCGGACCGCGGCGCTGATCGGTGAAGGGCCTTCGCCCGTTCCCGCCCTCGTGGAAGGCGCCCGGTGGCTTCAGCGCGCGGGAGCGAGCTGCATCGCCGTTCCCTGCAACACCGCGCACGCCTACGTCGAGCAACTGTCCAGGGCGACCGGCGTCGAGGTGCTCGACATGATCAGGGCCGCGCTCGAGGCGGCGGCCCGCCGCACGCCCGGGCTTGAGCGGGTGGGCGTCCTTGCGACCCGCGGAACGCGGCTGACCGGGCTGTACGAGCGGGCCGGCGCCCGGCTCGGGCTCGCCGTGGTCCAGGTGTCCGCCTCCCTGCAGGAGGAGTACGTCGACGCGGCGATCCGCGCGGTCAAGGGCGGCGCCGACCCCGCCGAGCCCGAGCGCTGGATCGCCACGGCCGCCGAGAGCCTCAAGGAACAGGGTGCCCAAGCGGCGATCGCCGCCTGCACCGAGATCCCGCTGGTCAGCGAGGCGGCCGCTCGCGTCCTCCCGCTGATCGACTCGACCGACGCCCTTGCCGAAGCCGCCGTCGCCCGCCTGTGGCAGCCCACCGAGCCTGTTCGTACGCTGGTACGAACAGGCTGACGTATCCTCGTCCACCCGCACCACGTCGCAGGGCCGCGCACGTCCTAACCTGCGGAGATGATCAGGCACATGTCGACGCACCCCGCCCGGAGCCTCAGCCGGGTGCTCGAGGACTTCGGCCACACCCTCCTGGACCTGCTGTACGGCGACCCCGAAGCGGCCGGGGAGATCGGCGGCGTCGGCATCCACGATCCGTACGACGAGCAGCACTACCCGGAGCACGCCATCGTGCTCGGCGTCGGCGTCCACGGTGCGGACGAGATCGGCCGGTTGCTGCGGTACCTCGCCGCGCTCGGCGCCACCGCGCTCGTCGTCCGAGGCCCCGTCGACGACGCCGACGAACTGGAACCGGTCGTCAACGAGACCGGCGTCGCGCTGCTCGTGCTGACCCGTGGCGCCTCCTGGGCCCAGCTCGCGGCGATGCTGCGCACCCTGCTCGCCGAAGGCGACGTGGGGGAGGTCGAGGAGCAGACGCTGGGCGGGGTGCCGTCGGGGGACCTCTTCGCGCTGGCCAATGCCATCGCCACCCTCCTCGACGCCCCCGTCACCATCGAGGACCGACGCTCCCGCATCCTCGCCTTCTCCGGACGGCAGGACGAGGCGGACGCCCCCCGCGTGGAGAGCATCCTCGCCCGCCAGGTGCCCGAGCGCTATCTGCGCCTCCACGAGGAGCACGGCGTCTTCAAGGAGCTGTACCGCAGCGAGGGCCTGGTGCACGTCCCCGCGCCGACCGTCGGCGACGAGATGGCGCTGCCGCGTGTGGCGGTGGCGGTCCGGGCCGGTGACGAGTTCCTGGGCTCCGTGTGGGCGGCGCTGCGCAAGCCCCTCCCCCCGGAGCGGGAGAAGGCGTTCCTGGAGGCGGCCAAGCTCGTGGCCCTCCACATGCTCCGTTTCCGGGCGGGCACGGACGCCGAGAACCGGCTGCGCGCCGACCTCGTCACCACCGCGCTCGAAGGCGGCGCCGGGGCGGTCGAGGCGCTCGGCCGGCTCGGGCTCGTCGACGAACCGACCCTGGTCATGGCCATGGGCCTAGCGCCAGAGCAGGGCGAGGACCACGCCCACGTCACGGCCGAGCGCCAGCGCCTGGTCGCCGCCCTGGCCGTCCACCTCACCGCCGTCCAGCCGCGTTCCGCCGTCGCCCTGCTCGGCGACGTGGCGTACGCGCTCTTCCCCGTTCCCGGCGACAGCGCTCACGCACGGGAGCGCGCCCTGCAGGTGGCGGCGAACTTCCTCCAGCGCACCGGCGACCGCACCGGCGCCGTGATCGGAATCGGCTCGGTTGCCGAGGAGCCCGCCGCGCTCCCGCGCTCACGGGCCAACGCCGACCGGGTACTGCGGGTGCTCTTCACCGCCCGTACCGGCAAGCGCGTCGCCTCGATCGCCGACGTGTACGTCGACGCCCTGCTGATCGAGATGCGGGACCTGGCCGTGGCCAACCGCGACGAGCTGTCGGGTCCGCTCGCCCGCCTCGTGGCGTACGACGCCAAGCACAACGCCCACCTGGTGGAGACGCTGCGGGCCTGGCTGGACGCCTTCGGGGACGTGATCACCGCCTCTGCCAGTGTGTTCGTCCACCCCAACACCTTCCGCTACCGGATCCGCCGGGTCGCCGAGGTCGGAGAGATCGACCTCCAGGACCCGTCGGCCCGGTTCGCCGCGATGCTGCAGCTGCGCCTGCTGGGGCCGGGGCAGACGCGGAACGGCGGCGGGACCGGGGCCCGAGGCCCGGGCTCCACCGCCGCCCGGCTCGATTGAGCGTCGGCTCGGTCAGAGCCGGACGCCCGGCGGGAGCGCCAGGGCCGCGTGCGTGTCGTGGAAGGCGTCCGCGTCCTGGATGGTGCGCAGCCAGTCGTAGAACAGCTCCTTGGTGGAGAGGGTCTCGATGCCCCGGCCCGCCAGGCGTCGCAGGCCCCGCTCGTGGGCTTGGCCAGGGGAGTAGGCGGCGTCGTCCACGACCACGACGCGCTTGCCGGCGTGGTGCAGCTGGATCGCCGAGTGCGCGACGCAGATGTCGGTCTCGATGCCGACCAGGATCATCGTCGTGCGTCCGGTGGCCTCGATCGCGGCGGCGATGCCGGGGTTGTCCCACACGGCGAAGGCGTTCTTCGGCAGGGTGACCGCCTTGGCCGGCAGCACCTCGCGGATCTTCGGCACAGTGTGGCCGCTGGCCGCCGGGTCCTCCTCGGTCACCACGACGGGGATCTCCAGGCGGTCCGCCACGGACGTGATCCAGGCGATGCGCCGCACCATGTCGTGCAACCGCTGCCGGTCCACGTCGAGCCGGTGGGGCGGGTAGAAATCGGTCTGCACATCGATGATCACCAGGGCACAGTCGTCGCGGTCGATCAGCGGCATCGTCGTCTCGTCTCCTCGTACGTCGGGTGCACGCCACCCTAGGAACGCCCACCGTCTTCGGAGTCGTCCGGCGGGACAAGCTGCGACCTGCACGTTCGTGTCCCCGTACGAACCATGCCGGTGCCTGCGTACGTACGCTTCCGGCCAAGCTCACCGAGCCGCAAGCAGACACATCGAGCCACCCGGAGGGCGAGCGTGAAGGCCGACATCGAGCATTGGACGAGCCGCCTCGCGGCGCTCGCCGCCGACTGCGAGGTGCCCGGCGCGAGCCTGGCGTTCTGGTACGGCGGCGAGCTGTACGCGTGCGCCGCGGGCGTCCTCAACAGCGCCACCCGGGCGCCCGTCCGCACCGACTCGCTGTTCCAGATCGGCTCGGTCACGAAGGTCTGGACCGCGACGCAACTGATGCTCCTGGTCGAACAAGGCCGCGTCACGGTGGACACCCCCGTCACGGAGATCCTGCCGGAGTTCCGGGTGGGCGACCCCCGTGCCACCGAGGCGATCACCTTGCGGCACCTGCTCACCCACACTTCGGGCATCGACGGTGATCTGTTCCTGGACACCGGCCGCGGCGACGACTGCCTGCGGCGGTACGTCGAGGCGTGCGCCGACCTGGAGCAGACCTTCCCGGTCGGGGACTCCCACTCGTACTGCAACTCCGGCTTCGTCGTCGCCGGCCGGGTCGTCGAGCAGCTCACCGGCAGGACCTGGGACCAGGCCCTGCGCGAGCAGATCTGCGAGCCGCTGGGCCTCTCCCACACCTGGACGCTGCCGGAGGACGTGCTGCGCTTCGGTGCCGCCGTCGGTCACGACGAGCACGGCGCCGTGGTGCCGCAGTGGGGACTGCCCCGGTCCGTCGGCCCCGCGGGACTGATCTGCGCGCGGGCCGCCGACGGGGTCGCCTTCGGCCGCGCCCACCTCACCCCCGGAGCGCTCCTCGCCGACCCCGCCGCCCTGCGGCAGCCGCAGGTCGATCTGCCCAATCCCCACATCGGCGGTCGGCAGTGGGGCATCGGCTGGTGCCTGGACGAGTGGAACGGCCACCGGGTCGTCGCCCACACCGGCGACACCATCGGCCAGCATGCCGCACTCTGGATCCTGCCCGAGCTGGGCACGGTCGTCACCGTACTGATCAACGGCGGCCGGAGCGTCGAGTTCCAGCACCGTCTCGCCACCGAACTCCTCGGGGACCTGCACGCGATCGACGTCCCCGCCCCCCTCACACCGCCCGAGCCGCCCGTCCACGTCGACGTCGAACCCTTCACCGGTGTGTACGAGCGGGCCGGCAGCAGGATCCACGTGACCGCGCACGAGGGCGGGCTGCGCCTGTGCACCGAACCCACGGGCATCCTCGTCGGCCTCGCCCGGTCCCGCACCCTCGACCTCGTCGCCGTCGACGCGACCACGTTCGTCGGCCGCGACGAAGGTGACTCGATCTGGGACGCGGTGGTGTTCGAGCGGCGCCCCGAGGGCCCCTCGTACCTCCACTACAGCGGCCGCGCCACCCCCAAGACCCAGTGACCTCCGCAGGATTGGATCCCCATGGCACCACCCTCCACCGCGGACGCGGCGACCTCGGCTCTCCGAACGATCTTCGACGAGGCGGGAGTCGAGGGCTTCGTCCACGCCCGGGACATCGACGGTGACGGCGAAGGGGAAGGCGAAGAGGGCGCCCGCGAGGTCGCCTTCCGCGCCGACGCCCCCGTCATCGTCGCCTCCATCCGCAAGATCGCCGTCGCGGTCGCCTACGCCCGCCAGGCGGCGGCCGGAGCCCTCGACCGGGCCGCCCGGCACACCATTACCGCCGCCAACCGCGAGGGCGGCGGCATCGGCACGGACAGCTGCCGGCACGACGTCACCATGAGCACCCGCGACCTCGCCTTCTTCATGCTCTCCATGAGCGACAACGCCGCCACCGACAAGCTCATGGAGATCCTCGGCACGGACCAGGTCCGCGCCGTCGCCGCCGAACTCGGCTGCCCGCGCCTGCCCGTCGGTCGTTACCGCGAGCTGTGGGACCCGGTCTGGGAGGAGCTCGGCCTCGACCCGGACGGCGACGTCGACGCCCAGCTCGACCAGGTGAGCGAGGACCGGATCAGGGGCCTCGCCATGCTCGACCCGACCCGTTCGGCATCCAGTACGCCCCGGGAGATCACCTCCATGCTGGCCGCGATCTGGCGAGACCGGGCCGGTCCTGCCGAAGCCTGCGCCGAGGTCCGTGAGCTCATGAGCCATCAGCTCTCCGTCCACCGCCTTGCCGCGGGCTTCGACGACGACGTCCGCGTCGCGGCCAAGAACGGCTCCCTGTGGGGCGCCCTCAACGAAGCCGCCGTCGTCGAGTACCCCGACGGCGGCCGCTACGCAGTCGCGGCCTTCCTGCGCACCCCCGCCCTCGGTGGCCGCAACCCCGCCGCCGACGCCGCGATCGGCCGTGCCGCACGGACCGCCGTCGACCACCTGCGCCGCCCGCCGGCCGCCACCCCGACCCAGGAGACGACATGACCACAGCCGCAGCGCAGTCGGCCAGGGCCGACCAGGTCCACACCGTGCTCTCGGCCGTCTTCACCGAAGCCGGCACCGAAGGCTCCGTGCACGTCCGCGACCTCGACACGGGAGCGGAGTTCGGCCATGGCGCCGATACCCGGGTCGTGCTCGCCTCCGTCTTCAAGATCCCCATCGCCCTCGAGTACGCCCGGCAGGCGGCGGCCGGGGAGCTCGACCCCGCCCGGCGCCACACGGTCACCGCCGCCTACCGGGCCGGCGGCAGCGGTACGGACGGCTGCACCTACGACGTCGAGATGAGCGCCCGCGACCTCGCCTTCATGATGATGACGATCAGCGACAACGCGGCCACCGACCTCCTGCTGGACGTTGTCGGACCCGACCGCGTCCGCGCGACCCTCGACGCCCTGGGTTTCCCCGGCTTCGGGTTCTCCTCCTCGGCCGCCCTGGACGACGACATCCGCGAGGAACTCGGCCTCGCGCCGGACCGCTCCCTCGACGACCAGCTCGCCGGCGTCCCGGACGAACGACTTCTCGCCCTCCGCGCCTGCGCCCCCGGCACCAGCCCGTCGAGCACCCCGCGCGAGGTGACCGCGCTGCTCTCCGCGATCTGGCGCGACGAAGCCGGTCCCGCGGACGCCTGTGCCGAGGTCCGGGACATCATGGGCCAACAGGTGTGGCAGCACCGCCTGGTCTCCGGCTTCCCCGAAGCGGGCGTGCGGCTCGCCGGCAAGACCGGCACCGACTTCGCCGTACGCAACGAGGTGGGCGTGGTCGAGTACCCGGACGGCAAGCGGTACGCCGTGGGCGTCTTCCTGCGCACCTCGACCGCGGCCACCCGCCAGCCCCTCGCGGACCGGGCGATCGGCCGCGCCGCCCGGGTCGTCGTGGACCATCTCCGTACCCGGACATGAACGAGCCACCGGTGCCGTACGAACCTGCCCGGCCCCAGACCGCCCCGGACCGCTTCCCCGCGGTCCGGGGCCCTCGTGTCTTCGCGGCCGTCGCCCGTCTTGGGATCCCGCACCCGACAAGCCCGGCCGCTTTCGTCGCCCCGACTGAATCATTTCCGGCCATGAGCCGCGACTGTGGGGCAACTCTCCCGCCCCAAGGAGTCCCCCTATGAAGCCCCCGATGCCATCGATGCCCTCGATGAAGAGAGCCAAGGCGATATCCGGCTGTCTGGCGGTGTCACTGCTGGCGGCCGGCTGCGGCAGCGTCGCCCAGGCCGGATCGTCCGGCGGTGACGCCTTCAGCTACGCGATCAAGAGCGACCCGGGACTGCTCGACCCCGCCCAGGTCCAGAACACCACCACGTACACCGCCCTGTCGCTGGCGTACGACACCCTGGTGCACGCCGGGCCCGACGGCCGGATCGTCTCCGGACTCGCCGAGAAGTGGGACGTCAAGCCGGCCTCCGTCACCTTCACCCTGCGCCGCGGCGTCACCTGCGCCGACGGCAGCCCCGTGACCGCGAGCACCGTCGCCGCCAACGTCGCCCACATCACCGATCCGGCCACCAAGTCGCCCGCGTACGGCGTCGTGGTCCCCGAGGGCCTCACGGCCAAGGCGGACGACGCCGCCGGCACCGTGACCCTCTCGACGCCCGAGCCGTTCGCCTTCACCCTGCAGAGCACCCGCTACCTGTTCATCGTCTGCGGAGCGGGCCTGAAGGACCGCGGTCTCCTCCAGAGCGGCACCTCAGGATCGGGGCCCTTCCGGCTCACCTCCGCCGAGCCGAACCAGAGCTACACCTTCGCCAAGCGCGACGACTACGCCTGGGGACCGGACGGGGCCACCACCAGCCACCCCGACACGCCCGGCTCCGTCGTGCTCAAGGTCGTCGGCAGCGAGGCGACCACCGCCAACCTCCTGCTCTCGCACCAGCTCAACGGCGCCCAGCTCGCCGGTCCCGACCGCGCCCGCGTCAGCAACATCCCCGGGGTGACCACCACCGTCCAGGCCAACGGCACGCAGGAGTTCTTCTTCCACCAGGGCAAGGGACACCCCGGCAGCGACCCCGCCGTCCGCAAGGCCCTGCTCCAGGCCGTCGACTTCGACTCCCTCGGAGCGATCGCCACCGGCGGCACCGGCCGCACTCCCACCGGCCTGGTCATGGACCCCAAGCCCTGCCCGGGCGACACCGTCACCGGCCATCTGCCCGTCTTCGACCCCCAGGCCGCCGGGTCGGCGCTGCACGCCGCGGGCTGGCGCCGCGGAGCCGAGGGCTTCCGCACCAAGGGCGGCGAGAGGCTCACCATCCGCATGATCTACGGCACGTCCTCGGGCGAGACGATGGCCGCCGCGGCCGAGTACCTGGCCGAGTCATGGAAGAAGGTCGGTGTCGACGTACGGCTGCGGGCCGTGTCCGACGCCGCGTACGGCGAAGTCGAAGCGGTCACCCAGGACTGGGACGTGAACTGGGCACCCCTCGGCGTCACTCTGCCCACCCAGCTCCTCGGCGCCCTCTCCGGCCCCTTCACACCCGACGGCGGGAACTTCGCCCACCTCACCAACAAGACCTACGAGCGGCTCACCGCCGAGGCGAGCAAGCTCCCCGGCGACGCCGGCTGCGCCCTGTGGGAGCGATCGGAGCACGCCCTCCTCGACAGTGCGGACATCGTCACCGTCGTCGACAAGACCGTCACCATCGCCGCCCACAACGCCACCTTCCGCATCACCTCGGGCCTTTTCGACCCGACGTCGATCCGGATGACGGGAGGACAGCAGTGACCACCCCATCCGACGTGCTCACCCCGAGCGAAACGACCGCCGCCCCGGCTGCCCCGCCGCGCCGCGCCCGGAGGCTGACCCCGCGCTTCGTGGTCCGGCAACTGCTCCGCCTGGTCGGGTCCCTCGCCGTGCTCGTCGTCGCCTCTTTCGCGATGATCCACCTCATCCCCGGCGACCCGCTGCGCCAGATGCTCGGCCCGACCGCTCCGAAGGAACTGGTCGACCAGCGCAGGAACGAACTCGGCCTGGACGAGCCGCTCCCGGCCCAGTTCGTGGACTACGTCGGGCAGCTCTTCTCGGGCGACCTCGGGACATCCTTCTTCACCTCCCAGCCGGTGGCCGAGATCATCGGCCAGGGCCTGCCCAACACACTGGCACTGGCGGTCCTCGCCACCCTCGTCGCCCTCGCCGTGGCCGTGCCGCTGGGCCTGTGGGCCGCCGTCCGCACCCACAACGGGCGCCGTCGCGGCACGGAGACCGCGTTCACCACGCTCACCGGCGCGGCCGTCGCCATCCCCGAGTACCTCTACGGTCTGGCGCTGCTGCTCGTCCTCGCCCTGGGACTCGGCCTGTTCCCGCCGGCCGGCCTCACCGGGCCCGCCTCGTTCGTCCTGCCGGTCACAGCCCTCGCCATCGCCCCGGCGGCGATGATCGCCCGACTGGCCCGCGTGGAGACCCTGCGTGCACTCGACACCGACTACATGCGGCTGGCCCACGCCAAGCGGCTGCCCGCCTGGCGGCTGTACGCGGTCCATCTGCTGCCGAACACCCTCACCGCGACCCTCACCATGGGCGGCCTGCTGCTCAGCGGCCTGATCACCGGAAGCGTCCTGGTCGAGAACGTCTTCGCCTGGCCGGGTCTCGGTCTGCGCACGGTCGAGGCCATCACCCAGAAGGACTACCCCGTGGCGCAGGCCATGATCCTCGTCTACGGCGCGCTCGTCCTCGTCGTCAACTTCCTCGTCGACATCCTGCTCGGGATCCTCGATCCCAAGTCGACGGTGTCCACCCCGTTCGCCTCGACCCGCAGGGAGGGCTGATGCGCCGTCTACTGAGAAACCCCGCCGGCCTGCTGGGCGCCGTGATCGTCGCCCTCATGGTCCTCCTCGCGATCGTCGGCCCGCCGATCTGGGAGGACGCCGCCACCCGGATGAACCCGAAGGAGATCAGCCAGGGAGCGTCCGCCGCACACCTGCTCGGCACCGACGCCCTCGGCCGTGACCTCCTGGCCAGGACCCTGGTCGCCACCCGGCTGACCCTGGGCCTCGCCTTCCTGGCCACCCTCATCGGCACGGTCACCGGCATCCTGCTCGGAACCCTGCCGCAGATCCTGCCCCGCCTGGCGGGCCGGGCGGTCATCGCCGCCGTCGACCTCCTGGTGGCCTTCCCCGCCCTGCTGCTCGCCATGTTCACCGCCGTCGTCGCCGGACTCGGCGCACAGGGCGCCGTCCTCGGCATCGGCGTCGCCCTCGCACCGACCTTCGCCCGGCTCACCCACACCATGACGGCGTCCGTCGCCGGATCCGACTACATCGCCGCGGCCCGCATGCTGCGCGTGCCCCGCCACCGCATCCTCACCCGGCACGTCCTGCCCAACATCGCCGAGCCGCTCATCCTCAACACCGCCCAGGCCATGGGCGGCGCCCTGCTCGGCCTGTCCGCGATGTCGTTCCTCGGCATGGGCGTCCAGGCGCCCTCGTACGACTGGGGCCGGCTGCTCAACGAAGCCTTCGGGCACGTGTACGTCACCCCGTCCGTCGTCGTCGCCCCGGCCCTCGCCGTCAGCCTCTCCGGCCTCGGCTTCATGCTGCTCGGCGACACCTTCGCCAAGGCCGCCGCCCACACCCGCGAAACCGTCGGCAAGCCCGTCGCCCCCGTCGTGACCCCTGCCCGGGACGAGCCGGCACCGGACGCCGTCCTGGAGGTACGGGACCTCACCGTCGCCTTCCCCGGCGACATCACCCCCGTACGGCAGGTGTCGCTCACCGTGCGCGCCGGGGAGATCGTCGGCCTGGTCGGTGAATCGGGCAGCGGCAAGAGCATGACGGCAGCCGCCATCGGGCAGATCGTGCCCTACCCGGGCCTCGCCGGCAGCGCCCGCATGCGGCTCGGCGGGGTCGACCTGGACGGCCTGACCGACTCCGAGCGCCGCAAGCAGCTCGGGTCCTCGCTCGCGATGGTCTTCCAAGACCCCACCACATCCCTCAACCCCGCCCTCCGCGTCGGCGGCCAGCTCGCCGAAGTGGCCACCCTGCACGACGGAGCCACCCGCGCCGAGGCACGCGCCCGCGCCGTCGAACGGCTCGACCGGGTCCGCATCAAGCACCCCGCCGACGTCGCCAAGCGGTACCCGCACGAACTGTCCGGCGGCATGCGCCAGCGCGCCGTCATCGCCATGGACCTCATGAACACGCCCCGCCTGATCATCGCGGACGAGCCCACCACCGCCCTCGACGTCACCGTCCAGCGCGAGGTGCTCCGGGTCCTGCGCGAGGTGGTCGACGAGACGCAGGCGGGCGCCCTGTTCATCTCCCACGACATCGCCGTCGTCAGCGAACTCTGCGACCGGATCGCCGTCATGTACGCGGGCCGCATCGTCGAGGAACTCCCCGCCGACGCCCTCCACTACGCCCGCCACCCCTACACCCGCGCCCTCGTCGGCTCGCTGCCCGACATGGACACCGACCGCTCGGGTCCCCTCACCACCATCCCCGGCCGCCAGCCCGCGCCCGGCGACGTCGGCGACGGCTGCGCCTTCGCCGACCGCTGTGCCTTCGTCACCGCCCGCTGCGCCATCCGGCCCAAGCTCCTCGCCCGTACGGACACCCACTCCGTGGCCTGCTGGGAGGTCCAGTGAACATCAGCGAACTCACCGTCCGCTTCGGCTCCTTCACGGCTGTCGACCGCGTCAGCCTGGAAGTTCCGGAGGGATCCGTCACCGGCCTCGTGGGGGAGTCCGGCTCCGGGAAGTCCACCCTCGCCCGCGCCGTCGCCGGCCTGACCCCGTACCGGGGCAGCATCACCGGGGTCGCCCCCGGCCGCGTCCAGATGGTGTTCCAGGACCCGTACTCCTCCCTCAACCCGCGCATGAGCATCAGCGACGCCATCGCCGAGGGAACCCGTGTCCCGCGCGCCCAGCGGCAGGCGGAAGTGGGCCGGCTCCTCGAACTGGTCTCACTCCCGGCCGCGTACGCGACCAAGTACCCCCGCGAACTCTCCGGCGGCCAGCGCCAGCGCGTCGCCATCGCCCGCGCCCTCGCCGCCGAGCCCGAGCTCCTCATCGCCGACGAGATCACCTCCGCCCTCGACGTCTCCGTCCAGGGCGCGGTGCTCAACCTGCTGCGCGAACTGCGCGGCGAACTCGGCCTGACCATGCTGTTCATCTCGCACAACCTCGCCGTCGTCCGGTACGTCTGCGACGCCGTCGTCGTCATGCACCAGGGCCGGCTCGTGGAGTCCGGCCCCGTCGAGGACGTGATCGGCGCGCCGAGGCACGCGTACACCCGGACCCTGCTCGACGCGGTCCCACGCCTGGCCCGCGCCTGAAGCCGCCCGTCCCTCCTCCCACGCGTCCGGCGGCCCGACACCCCTATCAGGGCCGCCGGACGCCTCCTCACCGCCCGAAAGGACCGTCGTGTCCCACGACCTCCACCACCGTGCCGTCGTCGCCGACGCGCACAACGACCTCCTCATGGCCGTCGCCGCACGCCCACCGAAGCGCTGGGGCTCCTTCTTCCGCGAACGCTGGCTGCCCCAGCTGCGCGAAGGCGGCATCGACATCCAGGTCCTGCCCATCTTCATCGACGACCAGTACCGCCCCGAGGGAGCCCTCCGGCAGACCCTCCGCATGATCGAGTGCGCCCACGTCCTCGCCGAGGCCAACGCCGATCAGGTCGCACTCTGCCTGAACGGCGACGACATCGAAGCCGCCCTCGCCGAGGGGGAGATCGCTCTCGTCCTCGCCCTGGAGAGCGCCCCCGGCATCGACGCCTCCGTCGAACTCTTCCCCACCCTCTTCCGGCTCGGCGTACGGATCGCCTCGATCGCCCACTGGGGGCGCACCCCGCTCGCCGACGGCAGCCGCGAGGACGCCACCGGCAGCCGGCTGACCGTGCCCGGCGTCGAGGCGGTGCGCGAGATGGAGCGCCTCGGGATGCTCTTCGACATCTCCCACCTCGGCGCGAGCGGCGTCACCCACGTCCTGGAACTGGCCACCCGGCCGCTCATCGCCACCCACTCCTGCGCCCGCGCCCTGCGCGACCACCACCGCAACCTCACCGACGAGCAGATCCGCGGCGTCGCCGCCACCGGCGGCGTGGTGTGCGTGAACTTCGTGCCGGACTTCCTCACCGACGACCAGGCGAAGGTGAGCACCGAGCGGATCGTCGACCACGTCGAGCACATCGTCTCCGTCGCCGGGATCGACCACGTCGGCCTCGGCTCGGACTTCGTCCGCGAGGTCATGCATGACGTCACCCCGCCCTGCTGCGAGAACCTCGACGACGAGGACCCGATGTTCGACTTTCCCGGCCTCGAAGGCCCGGCCGGCATGCCGCTGGTCACCGACGCGCTCGTACGCAGGGGCCTGCCGGAGGAGGACATCCTGAAGATCCTCGGCGGGAACATGCAGCGGCTCATGGCCAAGCACATGGGCTGACCTGGGTCGACTTGTCCCTGGACCGGTGCCCGGCGGGCGTACGACCGCCGGGCACCGGCCTGTCCGGCGGGTCTTGGGTCCGCGGTACGAACCGGGCGGTCAGGTTGTCACCACGGCACCAACCGAGCCGAGTCCGGCCTGCCTAGCGTGGCGGTCATCCCGACCTGGAGGACCCACCGTGCCGGTTGACCAAGAACCCCCCCTTCCGCGAGCGGACCACGCGTTCGACCTCGACGCGATGCTCGCCGACCTCGAAGAGCTCGTGACCTGCGAGTCGTACTCCGCCGACCACGCCGCCGTCGCCCGCAGCGCGCAGGTGGTCGCCGATCAGGGCGGCCGGCTGCTCGGGGCCCGCCCGCAGACGCTTGTCGTCGACGGTGTCACCCATGTCCAGTGGACCTTCGGCACCCCGCGCGTCCTGCTCCTGGGCCACCACGACACCGTCTGGCCGATCGGTTCGCTCACGACCCACCCGTGGTCGGTGGAGCAGGGCATCGCCCGCGGCCCGGGCGTCTTCGACATGAAGGCCGGCCTGGTCCAGATGTTCCACGCCCTGGCCTCGCTGCCCTCCCTCGACGGACTCTGCGTCCTCGTCACGGGCGACGAGGAGGTCGGCTCGGACACCTCCCGCCACCTGATCGAGGACCTGGCGCGTCAGTGCGCGGCCACCCTGGTCCTGGAGCCGTCCGCCCCGGGCGGGGCGCTCAAGACCGGACGCAAGGGCGTCTCCCTCTACGACATCACCGTCCACGGCCGCGCCGCCCACTCCGGGCTCGAACCCGAGAAGGGCGTCAACGCGACCACCGAACTGGCCCACCACATCCTGGCCCTGAGCCGGATCGCCGACACGGTCACCGCCCAGACCGGCCGCGGGACGACGGTCACACCGACACTGACGTCGGCGGGCACCGCGAACAACACCGTGCCCGCCCGCGCCGAACTCAGCGTGGACGTACGGGTCCCGAACGCCGCCGCCCAGGACGCGGTCGACCAGCTGATCAGGACCCTGCGGCCCGAACACCCCGAGGCGCGCCTGAGCATCGCCGGCGGCCCCAACCGCCCGCCGCTGGACGCGGACGCCTCCTACAAGCTCTTCGCCCTGGCCGACGACCTCGCCGTACGACTCGGCCTCGACCCGCTGCGGCAGGCCGCCGTCGGCGGAGCCTCCGACGGCAACTACACCGCCGGAGTCGGCTGCCCCACCCTCGACGGCCTTGGCGCCGTCGGCGACGGGGCCCACGCCGACCACGAACACGTCGTCACCGCCACGATGCCGGACCGCGCCCGGCTGCTGGCCGCACTCGTCGGAGCGATGCAGTGAACGCACTCGACGTCCGGGAACTCCACACCATGGAGGACCTCGACACCATCAGCCGCCTCTACGCCGACATCTGGGGGACGGCCGCCGACAGCCCGCCCGTCTCCGCCGAGGTGATGCGCGCCCTGTCCCACGCGGGCAACTACGTGGCCGGCGCCTACGAGCAGGGCCGCCTGGTCGGCGCCTCCGTCGGCTTCTACGGCGACCCCGTGGGTACCACCCTGCACTCCCACATCACCGGCGCCTCCCAGGGACGCGGCATCGGCCTCGCCCTCAAGCTGCACCAGCGCCGATGGGCCCTCGACCGCGGACTGAAGCGCATCACGTGGACCTACGACCCGCTGATCCGCCGCAACGCCTACTTCAACCTCGTCAAGCTCGGCGCCCGCCCCGAGGAGTACCTGCAGTCCTTCTACGGCGCCATGGACGACGCCATCAACGGCGGCGACGAGTCCGACCGCGTCCTCACCGCCTGGGACCTGACCGCGCCCGCGGGGCCGTACTCCCTCGACCTGCCCGCCGACGTATCCCTCGCCGTCCGCAACCAGGACGGCCGCCCCGTGATCGGCCCGACCGACGCCGCCACCGTCCTCGTCGACCTCCCCGACGACATCGAGTCCCTGCGCCGCACCGACCCGGACGCCGCCCGCGATTGGCGGCTCGCCGTACGGCACACCCTCGGCGGCCTGCTCACCGAAGGAGCCCGCGTCGTCGGCTTCCGCGACCGTCGCAGCTACGTCATCCACCGCACCACCCCCTGACCAACGCACCAGGAGTCACCCGCACATGAAGACCACGATCTCCGGCGTCGAACTGCGGCGCATCGCCATGCCGCTCGTCGCCCCGTTCCGCACCTCCTTCGGCGTCGAGACCAGCCGCGACGTCCTGCTCGTCCGCGTCGTCACCTCCGACGGAACCGAAGGCTGGGCCGAGTGCGCGGCCATGTCCGAGCCCCGCTACTGCTCCGAATACGTCGACGGCGCACAGGACGTCGTGCGCCGCTTCCTCGTCCCCGCCCTCGCCAAGGACCGGGTGGACGCGGCGGCCGTCGGCCGCGCACTGGAACCCTTCACGGGCCACCACATGGCGAAGTCGGCCCTGGAGACGGCCGTCCTCGACGCCCAGCTCCAGCTGTCGGGGGAGTCCTTCGGCTCGTACCTGGGCGCGGCATGCGACCGCGTCCCCTGTGGTGTCTCCGTCGGCATCATGGACTCGATACCCGAGCTCCTGGACGCGGTGGAAGGCTACGTCGCCGAGGGCTACGTCCGCATCAAGCTGAAGATCGAGCCCGGCTGGGACGTCGAACCGGTCCGCGCAGTCCGTGAGCGCTTCGGCGACGACCTCCTCCTCCAGGTCGACGCCAACGCCGCGTACACCCTGGTCGACGCCCAGCAGCTCGCGAAACTGGACGACTTCGGCCTGCTCCTCATCGAACAGCCCCTCGCCAACGACGACATGGTCCAGCATGCCCAGCTCGCCAAGCTGCTGCGCACCCCGATCTGCCTGGACGAGTCCATCGAGTCGGCTGCCGACGCCGCCGCGGCCATCTCGCTGGGCGCCTGCTCGATCATCAACATCAAGCCGGCCCGCGTCGGCGGCTACCTCGAAGCCCGCCGCATCCACGACATCGCCCGCGCCCACGGTGTCCCCGTCTGGTGCGGCGGCATGCTGGAGACCGGCATCGGCCGCGCCGCCAACGTCGCCCTCGCCGCCTTGCCGGGCTTCACCCTCCCCGGCGACACCTCGGGCTCCGACCGCTACTTCGCCACGGACATCACAGAGCCCTTCATCCTCGCCGACGGTCACCTCGACGTCCCGACGGGCCCCGGCCTCGGCATCGAGCCGCTCCCGGACGTCCTGAAGGAGGTCACCACGTCGACGGAGTGGATCGCGCTCTAGCTCCCAGCAGAGAACAACCACCCGACCCGAAGGCTCCCTGGGCACAACCCCGCCCGGGGAGCCTTCGCGCACCTCGTCGGCAGCGACGGAACGGGCCTGCCGGATTGAGGCCCAGGCACGAGCGGACGAGGCCACCCCTACGGCACGGTGGAACTACCGCACCGCGTGGCTGTAGGAGCGCTTCCACCCGTCGAGCGTCCACAACGCCGCGCAGCCCGCCCGCCCCGTCGATTCAGCTGGATCACCCTTTCCCGCGCGACGGCGGGCGGGCGTCACGCAGGAACAGCGCCGGAAGGGCAGGCCTGCGACGGCCTATCGCCACGGTGCCCGGGCGCTGAGCCCGTCGCTGTGCCGAGACGGCGTCTGCGTGTGCCCTGGCCAGCAGGTGGGGGAGCCGTCCGGCTGCGTCGGTACCCCACCAGCAGTGGGCCTCTGGCGCGAAGGCGCTCTTGGGGGCGCTGTCGATGGCTTGTTGGTATACGGCCGGCGAGTCCGGCCACTCGGTGTCGGCGATCACCCGCAGGGATCGGGGCGAGAGGCCGTCGAGGAGGGTGAAGAGCCGTGGGAGGGCGGGCAGGCGGTGTCGGCTGTGGCCGGCCTTCCGGACACCGCCGGGGTTTGAACCCAGAGGAGGTACTGGGCCGGCCAGGGCAGATCGATCCCCTCGCGCCCCTCGTAGGCCGCGATCACCGGCTCGGCCACGGAAGCGGCGATGCCGGTGACCACTCCTCGACCCGTGTCGTGCGGACGGTCGACCAGCCTGGCCACCCAAGGCTCATCTGGCAAACCGCGGTTGATCGCCCGCTTCAGGGCGTCGTGGGCCCAGGCCCACCGTGCCGCGGTGGGCGAGGCGTGGTGGTGCTGCCCGGCAGGATTGAGACGCATCAGGGCTTCGAGCCATCTCCCGCACCACCGATCGAAGCGGTCCGAAGGCACAGCGGCGTGGGGCGCAGACCCGCGAGAACTTGCCGAGTACACCTTGGAGTCCCGGCTGGCTGGGGACCACTTGGGGACCGACCAGGATGGTCGTCGTGGGTCACCGGCCACGGCGGCTGTTCGCCGACCGCGGCTACGACTAGGACAAGTACCGCCGTCTGCTCCGCGCGCGTGGCATCACGCCGAAGTGATCAGTGAAGCGGGAAGAGCCCGGCGAGCAGCTCGTCGGTGACGGGAAAGCCGTCGGCGGCGCCGCCCGAGCCGCCTCAGTTCGAGGGACCGTTCATGGGCGTGCCGGAGCCCCGTACCGCGCCGCTGCAGCATGGGGCGAAGGAGTCGCTCCGTCTCGACAGCGGCTACTTCGACGAGAGCACCGCACAGGCCGTCTGCGTAGGGCTGCACACAGCCCTGTACGTCGCGTAGGAAATCCTTCTCCTCCACGAGAATCCTCCGTGCCCACAAAGGCGATGAGTTGCTCGATGTCGTCGACGCGATGCGCTCCGGCATCAAGGTGGCGCGCTGCCTAGGCGCCTGCAACCATGGTTGTTCCGGAGCCACCACCTGCGCCAAGCACCGCTCGGAGTACTTCGGCCCTTATCGCCTCCAGCAGATGGCAGATCGCTACCACCCCGAGTCCGGTACTGGCTGATCACGTTCGCGGACGACCCCGCCGGCGTCGCCTACCTCCAACCCGGGACCAGCGGCAACGTCGAGGTGACCGCCTTCGGCCTGCTCCCCGCATACGTGGGCAAGGGGCTCGGCGGCTATGCCCTGACCCTCGCCCTGCGCCAGGCATGGGCCACCGAGCCCCTCGACGCACCCGTCGCTCGCAGGGTCTGGCTGCACACCTGCACCGAGGACCATCCTCACGCCCTGGGCAACTACGAGAAACGCGGCATGCGACCCTACCGGGTCGATCCCCAGCCGCCTGACCGCACCCGTCCTGGCCGGGAGGGCCGTCCTCGCGCAGTGGGCTGAAGGCGACGGCCTGGTGCGGGTTCGACCGGTCGTGGTAGGGGGAGGCAGCCGTCGGGGCGGCCGCGTAGACCTGCCGAAGGCCCTGCCTCAGCCTGGCGACCAGCAGGCTGTCGACCGGTCTCGACGGCGGCCAACAGGATCGACGTCTGTGGCGCTTGGGCCGAAGGATGCCGCAGTCGGCCGTGCACCGTTCACGGTGCCCCTTCGCTCAGCTCTCCGGCGACGACGGGGATCACTTGGGCCTGGCTAGCGGCGGGTGAGGGCGAGGGCGTTGCGGAGGGCGAGCCGCCCTGCGTGGTGGAACGCCCTCGGGTGGGAGTCCACCGCATGGATTCCCATGGCGCGAAGGACGACGGCCACCGTCACCGTGGTCCCGGTCTCCAGCGCGGCCAGCTCCTCGCGTATGCCGTCGGCGACCGCGGCCTGGAACTCGGCCGCCTCCTCCGGGGTCGCGTCGCCGCGGATGGCCAGATCGGCAGACGATTCGAAGACGACGCCTTCCTCCCACGGCTCGAAGTCCACGGTGACGTCCGCGAAGTCCGACGGGCACCCTGCCTGCCGGGCGTACACGGCGCGCACACCTCGGAGCGGGCGGGGCGGAAAGCTGGTCTTCTGATCCACAGGATCACGGTACTCGCAGCACCCGCGCACCTCACCCTGGCGGCCGCCATCACTGGGGCGGCCTCCTGTGCTCCCGCCGGAACACCGCTGCCGCGCTATGTACGGGAGCCGATGACGTCCGCGGGGCGGCCCGCGAGGGCGAGGCGGCCGGGAATCAGTGTGACCAGAGCCGTGAGCAGCGCGGCGAAGCCGAGGGTGCCGAGGTACGTCAAGGCGTCGACGGACGGGGACGCCGAGCCCGTCATGCCTGTCCAGCGGCTCCGCCTTCATCGGCGAGACCGAACTGGGCCGGCGGAGGCGGTCACGGCGTGATTGTGCCAGCCCAGGCTCTGGTGGCGGTGCGCTACGTCCCTGAGCTTTCGCGAACTCATGGTGCTCGACGGGACCTACGTGCCGGTCAAGCCCGATGCCGTCCCCCTCTCGGACGGGGCCGGCGAGGTCGTCGCGGTCGGCCCGGGTGCCGACACGGTCCGCGTCGGCGACCGCGTGGCCGCCTCGCTCTTCCCCTCCTGGCAGGACGGCCCGTTCGCCGTCGAGCACCTCGCACAGCGTGGCGGCTCGGTGGACGGCCTGCTCACGGAGTTCGCGGTGCTCGACGCGGACTCGCTGGTGGCCACCCCGGCGCACCTGTCGGACGAGGAAGCGGCGACCCCGCCGTGTGTGGCGGTCACCGCGTGGGCGCGCTCACCGGTGACGGGACGGGACCGGGGCCCGGCGAGACCGTCGTCGTGCAGGGCTCCGGCGGCGTCTCCCTCCACGGGTGTCAGGCACCCGGGACCTCGCCCTTCTCGAAGCGCAGGTAGCGCTCGACGGAGCGGGCCAGGACCTCGTTGCCGTGGGCGGTGACCACCCGGTGCCACCAGGCGCCGTAGATCCGCTCGAAGCGGTAGCCCGCGAGCAGGTCCGCCGCCGCGCGGACGGCCTGGGGGCGCTCGGGGATGTGGTTGGCGTAGCTGTACATGAGGGTCACCCAGCGGTTGTCCGGACAGACGTTGACCACGTCGCCGGTGAAGAGCGCCCCGTCGCCCGCGCTCCAGTGCAGCACCGCGCTGCCCGGGAAGTGCACGCCCGGGTTGATGAGGGTGACCTCGTCGGTGAGCTGGAGCGTGCGTCCGCTCCAGAACCGTACGGCCGGGTCCGGGCGGCCCACCCATTGCTGGTCGGCCTCGTGCAGATGGACCGGCGCGTCGAAGGCGTGCGCCCACTCCACCATCGTGGAGTAGAAGTGCGGGTGGCTGATGGCGATGTGGTCGATGCCGCCGAGCTCCTCGACGGCCCGCACCATGGCGTCGTCGAGGTACGGCAGGCAGTCCCACAGCACGTTTCCGGCGGCGGTGCGCAGGAGCAGCGCGCGCTGGCCGATCGCGAACTGCGGGGTGATACCGATGCCGAGTACGTCGGGCCCCTCCTCCTCGAAGCGGCCGGTGTGGCCCTCCTCGCGCAATGCGGCCACAGTCGTCCACTCCTGGCCTTCGGGCCTCACGTACTGCCGCTCGTCCAGACAGACGGGGCAGTCGGGGCGCGGGGCCGCGTACTGCGTACCGCAGGTCCGGCAGATCGGGTGGGTCAGGGCGGTGGTGTCAGCCACGGGTGCCTCCGGGGATGTCGGTGAGTTCGGTGAGGACGTACGGGCGGCTCGGCCGCCAGCCCAGTTCGTCGACGGCGCGTCGGCCCGACACCACCTGGTCGAGGGCGAGCGCCTCGGCGAACGGGGCCCCGAGCACCTTGACGGCTTCCGCGAGCGGCCACGGCTCGGCCCGGCCGATGCCGCCCGCCGCGATGTCGGCGGCCGCCGCGACCGCGGCCACCGGGACGGACTCCCACGCCACACCGTGCAGGAGGTCACCCGGGTAGGCCTTCGTGGTCGCGAGGACGTACAGCTCGGCGAGGTCGTCGACGTGGACCATCGGCCAGCGGGTTGCGACGGGCCC
Organism: Streptomyces sp. NPDC054975; assembly: GCF_053609105.1. Taxonomy (NCBI): domain Bacteria; kingdom Bacillati; phylum Actinomycetota; class Actinomycetes; order Kitasatosporales; family Streptomycetaceae; genus Streptomyces; species Streptomyces sp. NPDC054975. The sequence goes on along the minus strand of NZ_JBSGWV010000001.1, from coordinate 418,550 downwards.
CACGTAGCGGCCCGCGCCGTGCTCCCTGGCCCAGCCGGTCATCAGGGCGGGGATTCCGCCGTCCCGGCCGTACACGACGCCCGGGCGTATCACCACCGTCCGCACGTCGTCCCCGGTGGCGGTCAGCACCCGTTGCTCGATCCGCGGCCGGTATCCGACGATCGCGATCGGGTCGGTGCCGGCGTCCTCGGTCGCCGGGGCGTTGCCGGTGGCGCCGAGCACCCACACGCCGCTGGTGTAGACGAACGCCCGGCCGGTGCCGCGCAGCGGTGCGAGCAGCGCCTCCAGGGCGGCGGTGTCCATCGCCTCGTCGCCGGTCGGCGTGGACAGGTTGATCACCGCGTCCACGTCGTCCGTGACCGCCGCGCGCAGGGATGCCGGGTCGGCCAGATCGCCAACCCTCACCGGCATGTCCGAATGCAGCGAGGCCGCGTCCTTCACCAGGGGCACCACGTCGTGGCCGTCCAGCGTCAGTCGCGCCACCACCGCGGAGCCGATATAGCCGGTGGCGCCCAGTACCAGAACCTTCATGAACCCTCCCGTAGGGACGTTCCCCGTTCGCCGGGAACAGGAGAAACCCCAGCCCGGACCGCGGATCCGTAGAATGACCGGGGTGCCGTACCGGCGTTCCCGGGTGATGGCGGCGAAGGCCGCCCGGGCCCACGTGACCGATACCGGGTGACGAGCCGAACACCATCGACGTCGGCGTGCTCTCTGATCGGCATGGGCGGCACTTCCTTCGAAAGTGAGTGAGACGTTTCGCCTCGCGCGGTGGGCGGCCCGGGCCGGTCAGCTCCGGCCCGGGCCGCCCGACCGGCCGTGCCCTGTGCCGCCTCGTCAAGGCGGGGGGCGTGCACGGCGCGTCGGCCTGTCAGGGGGTCGTCCCGCCCGCGTTGCGGACAAGCTGACCGAGCACCCTCAGCGCGACGACGTAGTCCGCATCGTCGATGCCTTCGTGGAGGGCGGCACGGATCGCGGGCGAATGGCGTGCGAGGTCCACCCTGGCCTGCTCCCCCTCCTCCGTGAGCCACAGTCGGTTCTCGGCATCCCGCTTCAGCCAGCCGCGTTCCTCGAGCACCGCGGATTCCGCCTCCAGGTCGTCCTCGGGCCGGATGTACGACTTCATCGCCTCGCGCAGTCCGGCCACGGTCATCCCCTCGCCATCGGGCGAGATGTCGTTCACCGACAGGTTGCGCAGCAGCCAGAACTGGGGCTGGGTGTAGCCCTTCTCGAGCTGCCGGGCACGGGTGAACGCGATCAGCGCCTCGTAGGCGACACCGGTCCAGTACGCGGCGGGCTGTCGGGCGAGTTCCTCATCGGACATCGACCGGTCCGTCATGGCATGTTCTCCTCGCTGCTTCACGTGAAGGTCCTGCCTCACAAGCCGTGCGGGCCGTCAGCCGGCCACGACGGTGTTCTGGGCGGCGCCGACGCGCCAGGTGCCGTCCTCCTTGACCAGAACGTAGAAGGGGCGGCCTTCGGGGCGGTCGGTGATCCGGGTGCCGTCGTGGCGTACGGGCTGCTGGCGGACGTTCACCGCGGCGACGTCGGGCTTCAGGAACAGCACGCGTTCGACGTCGTAGACGGCGGTGGACTCGGTCATCGCACCGGGCAGCACCTTGCGGGTGAAGTCCGCGATCTCCTCGAAGCCCGACAGCCGCTTGCCATGGCCGGTGGTCCACACGGGGTCCTGTCGGCGGAAGACGCTCAGGAACCGGTCGACCAGCTCGTTCTGCTGGGCGTGCTCGACCTCGGCGACCAGGCGGCGAATCGCGGCCACCTCGGTCTCCGTCTCCGGACCGTCCGGGGCGCCGAACACCTCGACCGGCCGGTACGAGCCCGACACCAGCTCGGCCACCGCGCGCGGTCGGCTGGGCTGCCAGCCGAGGGCGGTACGGGCGGCGGCGCCGCTGACACTCTGGTCGAGGGCGAGCGCGTCGGCGAAGAGCGGGCCGAAGACCTCGGCGGCCTGCTCCACCGACACGGCGTGCGGGGCAGCGAGCACTCCGGCCGCGCGGCCCGCCGCCCGGGCGAGGTCACGGACCGGGACGGCCGACTCGCCGACGCCGTGCCAGAGGGTGCCGGCCTCGGCCCGCTCGACGGCGGCCACGAACAGTTCGGCCAGGTCGTCCACGTGCACGGTCGGCCAGCGCACGCCCTGCTCACCGTAGTACTCGGGCACCCCCTGTCGGCGGGCCCGGTCGACCAGAAGGGAGGGGATCCCACCGCCGCGGCCGTAGACGATGCCAGGCCGGACGACGACCGCGCGTACGCCCTCGACGGCCTCGGCCAGCACCCGCTGCTCGATCAGCGGGCGGTAACCAACGATGTCGATCGGGTCGGTCGGGGTCTTCTCGTCGACCTCCTGGGCCTCGCCGGTGGCACCGAGGACCCAGACGCCGCTGGTGTAGACGAAGGGGCGGCCGGTGCCGCGCAGCGGAGTGGCGAGCGCCTCGATGACGGCGGTGTCCACGTCCACGTCGCCGCTCGGGGGAGCGAGGTGGATCACGGCCTCGATGTCCGGGGTCACCGCGCCGGTCAACGTGGCCGGGTCGGCGGTGTCGCCGACCAGCTGGGCGTGCCAGCCCCGGCCGGGCTGCGGCTCGGGCCCCCGGGTGAGCGCGACGACCTGGTGGCCGGCGGCGGCAAGGTGGTCGGTGACGGCGGAGCCGATGTAACCGGTGGCACCGGTGAGCAGAACCTTCATGACGTGTCCCGTCGTGAGGAACGAGGCGTTTCGTCTCGTTCGATGGCATGGTGACGTACTTCGAACCCGTGCTGTGCGCACGGTTTCGTCTGCGGTCAGGGTGGTCAGCAGGGCGACCGTCGCACCGCCCCGGAGCGCAGCGGTCAGGGTGGCGGCGTCGGCGACGAGGTCACCGAACAAGGCGCCGAGGGCGAAGGCGAAGTTGAACACCGGGCCCCGTCGGCGGCATCGCGGCGAGGCAGGGCTCGGGGCCGGGTGAGGCTCAGATTTGGGTGCTCCACCGATCGAGCGCCGCGTAGGCAGGCTGCCACCGGTGCACGTACGCATGGCGCGCAGGCTGCGGCAGGAGCTGCGCCAGAACGGCGGCCACGGTCCGCTCGGCCACGCCGTCCAAGAGCCACGGGAGGATCCGAACCGCGTCGGCCACGATCCGCTGGGTGTGGACGCGCCCGAAGTGCCCCCACTGCTCCTTGCTCAGGACGGCCTGGACCAGCGGGAAGACAGCTTCCTCCTCATGGCGCAGGTGTCCCCGTAGCCCGGTGATCAGCGAGCCGGTGAGCTCACCGAACAGGTCGAGCCCGACATCGGGACCGACCAGCGCCTGGTCGATCGCCTCGAGCAGGGCGGCGAGCGCGGCGTGCTCGGCCTCGATCGCCTCCAAGCGCGTCAGGTCGAGGGGGCGGCCGTCGAGTGCCTGGCGCAGGGACGGCCACAGGACGTTGTCCTCGGCGGAGTGGTGGGCGTGCAAAGCCGTCCGGAACAGCTCCCAGCCCGCGGCGTTGCGCAGGACGCTCCGGGGATCGGGATGGGGGCGGGCGGCGGCTCGGGCAAGGTGCTGCAACTCCCTTCGTAGCGCGTTGTGCATCGCGTACGTCACGGTCATGTCGAACCTGTCTCGCACGTCTGTCTGACTCCTGGTGCCGGTGACCGGTGACCGGTGAGCCCGTGCCAGGCAGTGACGCCATGACCGATTCCTCCAGGAACAGGACAGCGGAATACCACGCCTGACGGAGCGGGGCATCATCGGAAGGGTGGCCGGGCGGGGACGACTGGGGAACCGAGGCCCTCTCGACGACCAGCCCGCCCGGGTGCCTCAAGCCTCCCGTGAGAGCCCCATCTGGATCAACACAGGTTTGGTGCGGTGATCGATAACTCGACGGTTATCGCCGTACGTGGGCGGGGGAGGAGCACCGCGACACGAGGGCTTTCTCGCCCCTGGCGGAGTCGCACCACGGTCGGCAAGGCCGAACGGCTCCGGCTGCCCAAGCGCGGGTCACTCGGGCATCCGAGCCGGGCTGGACAGCACTGCGGAGCCGGAGTTAGACGACAGTGGTGTCGGGGTGTCCCGTGTCGCCGGCGACTGAACCACCGGCTCGATGGGCACCAGCCGGTCCCCCCACCCTGATGCCGGCATCGCGCCCGCCGCCACCGTCACCGCCACAGGAAACGAATCCCGAGACCGTGGACGTCCCGGTGAGGACGTCCACGTTCGAGACCTGGCGGCGCGTCAGAACCGTCGTGCGCCGAATTCGCGGACCATGCCGGCGAGAGCGCCGATCAGCTCGTTCTCCGCCTCAGTCCGCCAGACCAGAGCGAAGGACAGGTCCGCCAGGTCGGTGACGGGCAGCCAGCGGATGTTCGGCATACCCCAGTGCCGGGTGACATGGCGGGGAAAGCAATGGAGGAGCTCCCCCATGCCGACCCGATTGATGAGCTCCTCCGCGTTGGTCACGGGGCGTCGCCCGCGCTCGATCGGCCGGCCCTGGAATGTCTGGAAGGGCAGGTAACTGTCCTCCCAGTAATCCGGAAAGGCGGGTGCCATGGCGTGCTGGAAGTCGGCGAACATCTCCAGGCGCACTGACGTTCGCTCGGCGAGCTCGTGGTCGGCGGTCACGGCGAGGACTCGGCGGTCCGTGCACAGGATCGGACCGACTGTGAGGTCCGGTTCCTCCACGGGCAGCCAGGCCACGAGGACGTCCATGTCGTCGTCACGGAGCTGGCCGAACGGGTCGACGTACTCCAACTGGCGAATCTCCAGCTCCCACTGTGGATACCGCGAGCGGAAGGCCCTCCAGTAGGGGTGCAGGTCGACGACGTTGAACGGCATCATGCCGACGCGGAGCCTTCCGGTGATACCGAGGGCGGCCAATCGGGCACGCTCCAGGGACTCGTGGAGGCCTGCATAGACCGGCTGCAGATCGTCGCGCAGCTGGCGTCCGACGGCGGTCAGGCGCACGGTGCGGCTGGTGCGATCGAACAGCGCGGCGCCGATGCGCCGTTCCTGCTTCCTGATGGCCTGGCTGACCCGTGCCTGGGAGACCCGAAGCCGCTCGGCGGTCCGGCCGAAGTGCAACTCTTCGGCCAGGACCAGAAAAATCTCGATGTCCCGCAGCTCCATGACGCCCCCGTGTCCTGCTCCACCGACAACTCAGAGGCTGTCGAGCCGGAGAAGTATACGCGGATCACAGTTCGGCGCGAAGGAGTATTGACTGGAGCGGGCGTCCCGGGAAGGCAACTGATCCGGGGTGCGGTGTCCGGCGTCCGCGCCTGGCTCCGCCGCCGCGGCATCCCGCACACGATTCCCGAGCGGGCCGACGAGGTCCGCAACAGGGCCTGGCGATGCGGCAGGGGAGGCGGTCCGCCGGCCTTCGACCCCTCCTGATATGGGCCTGGGGATTGATGACGGGACCTAGCCCGCTCGGCCGCGACTGAGCTTTTTCGGCTCGGTGACCTCGCCTCGTGTGGGCGGCATCGCCCCGACCATTGCGGTGTATACCGCCTCGGCCGGCAGTCGCCGCTCAAGGGCGAGCAGTACGATCGCCCCCGCCGTCGAGCTCGCCGCCAGTACCAGCCAGGGAAGCCGGCCGTCGACCACCAATAGCCCCGTGAACAGTGAGGGTGCGAGGGTCTGGGACAGCGCCCAGGACAGTTGGTAGGTGGCCAGGTAGCGGCCGCGCGCCTCAGCGGGAGCGGCGCTCACTGAGATTGCGCCCGCGCTCGGGCTGTGCACCAGTTCGCCGATCGTGTACAAGATCAGAAGCCCGACCAGGCCAACCATCACGCCCTGGCGGGGCATGCCGCCCAGCAGCGCGTAACCGAGAAACGACGTGGCGAAGACCAGGGCGCCGACCGCGGCCACGCGGGTGCGTCGGGCGAAGCGCCGGCCGAGCCTGCCAACTGGCACGCCGGCGAAGGCACAGAGCGCGGTGTTGACCGCGAACAGCGGACCGGCCACCGAGGCGGGCAGGGCGAACTGGTTCACGGCGTACACCGGCAGCAGCACGCTGAGCGCCGAATACCCCAATGCGATCAGGAAGTTCGCCAGCGTGAGTCCTGCGTACGGGCGGTCGCGCAGCACCGCGCGGTAGCCCGACCGCTGCCGGCCGGCCTGGGGGCGGGTCGGGTGGGGGGACCTGATCCGTAGCGCGAAAAGTGCCGCAACGAAGAAGGTGGTCGCGTTCAGCCAGGCGACTGCAAGGAATCCGTGGTCGCCGCCGAGTTGCACCAGTCCGGCGGCGAGCAGGCCGCCGGCGCCGAGGCCGGCGTTGTTGATGCTCCGGGCGAGTGCCATGAGCCGGTCCCGGTGTTCCCCCTGGGCGAGCTCGCCGATCAGGGCCTGCTGGGTCGCGGGGAACGCCTGGGCGCCGGCCGCGGCGAGGGTGGCGACCAGGGCGAAGACCGGCAGAGTGGTGCCGAGCGGGAAGGCCAGGAAGCCGAGGCCACGGATCAGGTAGAGAGTCAGCCGCACCCGTCGGGCACCGAATCGGTCGACGGCCCAGCCGGCGACCGGCATGGAGCCCATCGCCAGCAGGCCGGCGACGGTCAGGACGGCGCCGATCGTCGACAGTGGCAGTCCGGTGATTCGTTGGAAGAAGACCAGACTGAATGGCACGTACATGCCCGTGCCCACCGCGTCCACCAGCATCCCGGCGATCAGGTTCCGCTCACCGGGCACCCTGCCGTCCTTTGTCTTCATACTCTCTCTCCTCAAGTCGATTGCCTTCCGTGGATGCCGGCCTCGGCCGGCTGAGCGTCGCCCGTGGTCTTGCTGTAGCCGAAGGCCTCGCGGATCAAGTCGTCGCGTAGCGCTGTAGAGGCCGGTGCGGCAGGAGGGGGCCGGAGAGCATGCCGGCGTCGTTCACCACGATGTGGAGCCGACCGCCTCGGCGACGGCGGCGAAGCCACAGGACGGTTGGTCACGTCCGCCAGGAGGGGCAGCAGCTGCCGGGGTTGGGTGGCCGACGACTCACGCGGCGAGGTCGTGGTGCGAATGGCGACCGCGCCGCCTCAATGAAGGTGCGGCCGAGGCCGCGACTGCGGCCGGTGTTGGACCACACGCGGCTCGTGCTTTCGGAGAACGTACATGTGCGGTGCTCCTGTGGGAGGAACGAGGTTGCGCGGGCGTGCCGGGCCCGCCTGGCGGCTCACAAGGTTTCCTTCTGGGGGTATGGGCGTCCGGTCCGGCGCGTTCCGGCGGCCGCAGGCAGGCCTGCTGGACGGTGTGAACTGACCGGTACGAGTCCGCACCGCTCACGGATCGCCGAGCAGCGGTTCCAGCCTGCTGTCGATCTTCCAGCTCCCCGGCGCACCCATCAACATCGAAGATCAGTAGGATCCGATAACCCGAGGCTTATAGATCGTTCGGAGGGTGTGTCCATCGGCATCGGCAGCGACGTCCTCGACGACGAGACGGTCCTGCTGTGGGCCCGACCTCCGGATGGCACTGAGCCGAAGTGCGCTCCACATCCCGCACACCCGCCCACCTGATCGCGGACACCGCGAAGGCCCTGCTCGACCCGACACCGGTCCTGCTCCACCACGAACAGCTCGCCACCTGAACTCGCCGCCGCGAGCGCTACAACCGGCCCGTGTTCGCCCCCTGGGTGGCTCCCCGGTGACGCCACCCCGCGGTACGGCCATCCACGGCCGACGGCCGTGGATGGCCGCGCGTCCCGCTGCAGCATACGGATCAGCTCACGCGAGCGGCGGCAACAGTCTCCTCGGGACCCGCATCGTGCGTGGCGCGGTCGCGGGCGACGGGAACGTCCAGCACGGCAGCGGCGACTTCCGGGTCAACAAGGAAGGCACCGGCCGGTACACCATCACCCCGACGAACCGGTGCCTCCCGGCTGGCCTGGAGCCGGGAGGCGCCACCTGGACCGCCCTGCCCGCCGGCGATGCCCCGGCCGACGACCTGCGCATCCTGCTCTTCGAGGGTGAGTTCGCGCTGATGGTCTACCGGGACGAACACCTGCGCGGCTGGCTGCCCGTGCTGAAGGGAACCCCGGTCGGCGCGTTCGGCATGTTCTACCTCGCCGTGGACGACTTCGACGCCTACGTCGAGCGCGTCCGCCCCATGGTCACGTCCAGAAGGACGTCATGGAGCACCGGGGCCAGAAGCTCTTCTACTTCACCGACCCCAACGGCTACGTCATCGCCGTCACCCAGAAGCAGACCTGGTGACCGCCGTGACGCAGCACGACGAGACCGCCGCAGGTGCGGTGCGGCGTCCGGTCGAACTCGGCGCCACCAAGCCCGCCCACCAGCCCGGCGGCACGCACTGGGCCGTACTGCTCGACCCCTCCGGCCAGCCCTTCCGCATCAGCGCCGCCGGCGAGAAGGAGTGACGCCCGGTCGACCGGCGACTCCCTGACGAAGGACATTCCATGACTCCCGAAGACATCGTGGAGCTCGCCCTGTCGCTGCCGGAGGCGACGGAAGAGCTCCGCGACGAACAGCGATGACCGGGAGACCGTACCGTCGCGGGTCCTCGACGACGACGGGGTCGTCCTTCGGTTTACGCGCCGTCAGCTCGCCCTCGGCTGCACCGGGTGGCCGGACAGCGCCGCCGCCCCCGTCCGAAGTGGTGTATGCGTCAACTGGCGGGAGGGCGGGGCAGATCCATTTGCCGCCCTCCCCGGCCGGGGGGACGATGAAAGGGCGCCGCGGCCCACGGTCGGGCCCCTGACCTTCTTGGTCGCGTCGGGCGGCTCGCACGCCTCACGGCCCCGGCCCGTGATCCCGCATCGGCGTTCCCGCAACGCAGACGCCCACCTGGGAGCCCCGGATGGCGAGAGTTCCGCGCGGCGTGGTCGACGCGCGCGGCCGGCAGGCCGTCGTACACGATCACGAAGGTGCGCTGATGGCACTGGACCTGGAGAACGGCGCACTGCTGTGGCGCCGCGGGCCCAGCCTGCGACCTTGCGCGCTGCTCGCCGGTGCGGTCGTGGCCCTGCGGATCAGCCCCTCGCCGACGCTCGTGGTCGTGGTGCTCGACGCCGCGACCGGCGAGGAACGCTGGACTTCGGCGCCGGTCGACCTGCCGCCGTGGGCGCGCTGCACCCTCGACGACACCCGCGACTTCACCCTGCGGACCGAGGCGGCCGACGACGCCGTGGTGCTCCGCTGGGTCGTCCGGACCTGGTATCGCGGGGGAGCCGCCCCGAGCGCACGCGTCCTGGAGGAGTCCCGGCGCGCGTCGCACGGAGCCCTGCGGGTCGGTCTGGCGGGCACGCCTTCGCTCGAAGTGCTCCCCGAGACGGAAGCCGGGGCGGAGGCGCTCCCGGAGACGGCCGACGCCGATGTACCACCCCCCGTACCACCGGCGGCTCCGTCCGGCCAGCAGCCCGCCGTACTGGACCAGAGCATGGTCGGCGACAAACGCATGGAACTCCTCCTCCACCCCGACTCGGGCGCCGTCGTCCTGAGGGCCGCGGATCCCCGCACCGGCACGCTCGCGTGGGAGGTGGAACTGGACCGCGCGACCCCGAGGCGGGCGCCCAGGCTCCGGCCCTAGAGGCGCTCTCACCCCACCGCACCGACTCATCCCGATCGGGGTGCCACCATGGCCATCTCAGACGAAGAAGTCGCCCAGTCGAAGAACATCAGCGTCGCGCAGGTCCAGTCGCTGTGCCGCTCCCGCGGTACGACGAACGAGACGCTCGCGGCCCTGCCCGAGGCCGCGGTACGGCGGGCCCTGCTGCGCCTCGACTTCCCCGACCTGCCCACTGCCCGCGGGCTCTTCCGCCTCAAGCAGGAGCGCGGAGACGACGGAAACGTCCGGCCGCACGGTCTGGGCGCCGCCTACGCGCAGGCGGAGAGCCTGCTGACACGCGAGGCGCCGCCCATGACCGCCGGTGTGCCGACCGGTCTGAACGGCCGACCTCGCCGGGCCGGTCCGGCCCCGACGGCCGGCATGCAGCTGGCCAACTGGGTCTGGCTCGGCCCCGGGAACATCGGCGGCCGGACCCGCGGCATCGTGATCGACCCGGCGGATCCGGACAGCATGTGGGCCGTGAGCGCCGGCGGCGGGGTGTGGCACACCGAGGACGGCGGTGCCCGATGGGCACCGGTCGACGACTTCCTGGAGAACCTCGCCTGCGGCTGCATCGCCATGGACCCGTCCGACGCGTCCACGATGTACGTGGGGACCGGCGAGGCCTTCCACAACCTCGACGCCATCCGGGGCAACGGCATCTTCCGCACCACCGACGCGGTCGCCTGGGCCCCGATCGCGGCCACCCAGACCCCGGACTTCCAGTTCGTGAGCCGGCTCGCGGTGTCGCAGGACGGAACGGTCCTCCTCGCGTCCACCTCCACCGGCCTCTTCCGCAGCGCCGATCCCGCGCGGGCCACCTGGAGCAAGGTGCTCGCCCACCCGCTCGGCGACGTCCGGTTCGATCCGCAGGACAGCGACAAGGCGGTCGCCGGGGCGCTGCGCGACGGCGCGGCCTGGTTCAGCCGGGACGGGGGTCTCACCTGGAACCTCGCGGCCGGCGGCCCGTGGACCGGCCGGGTCGAGCTCGCGTACGCGGCGAAGGACCCGGACATCGTCTACGCGTCGGTGCAGATGACCACCGGCCAGATCTGGCGGTCGCAGGACGGCGGAGCCTCGTACAAGAAGAGGGAGACGCTGGCCCCGGACGGCTCGCCGTCGGAGTACCTCAGCGAACAGGGCTGGTACGACAACACCATCTGGGCCGGCGACCCGACCGACTCCGACCTGGTGATCGCCGGCGGCGTCAACCTGTACCGCAGCCGGGACGGCGGCGACCATCTGGCCGAGATCAGCACCTGGTGGGAGCCCACCTCCGTCCACGCCGACCAGCACGCGATCGTCGCCCATCCCGCGTACGACGGGGTCACCAACCGCACCGTGTTCTTCGGCAACGACGGCGGTGTGTTCAGGGCGGACGACCTGGCCGTCGTCGGGACCGAGTCGGAGCCCCCGTTCGTGAACGGCTGGACCGAGCTGGTGAACGACTACGGCGTGACGCAGTTCTACGCCGGTGCGGGACACCCCGGCAGCGGGAAGATCATCGGCGGCGCGCAGGACAACGGCTCGCTCGTCTTCGACCCCACCCTCGGCACCCAGGACTGGCGGGAGTTCTTCGGCGGCGACGGCGGCTGGTGCGCCGCCGACCCCACCGACCCCGACGTGTTCTACGGCGAGTACGTCTTCCTCAACATCCACCGCAACACCGACGGCGCCACCAGCGACGACACGCGGGGCGACCGCTACATCAGCGGACAGTTCTTCGACTTCGCGACGGGTGAGTGGTCCTGGAAGCCGCTGCCCTTCCGCATCCAGGACGCGAAGAGCGAGAACGCGTCGCTCTTCATCGCACCGTTCGTGCTCGATCCGAACGACGAGAACCGGATCCTGGCGGGCGGCCTGTCGCTGTGGCGGACCAACGATGCCAAGAAGCCCAACACCCCGTCGAGCGGGCCGAGTTGGCGGGCGATCAAGCCCGGCGCGGGCGCGTTGATCAGCGCGATCGCGGTGGCGCGCGGCGACTCGGACGTGGTGTGGGTGGGCCACGAGGACGGGATGGTCTTCCGTACCGCCAACGGCACCGCGACGACGCCGACCTGGGCGCGCGTCGGTGCGACGGGGCCGAGTCCGCTCACGCCACGGCGCTACTGCACCGGCATCACCGTGCACCCGACGGACCCGGACACCGCCTACGTCACCTTCGGCGGGTACGAGCGCGGCAACCTGTGGGTGACCACGGACGCCGGAGCGGCCTGGACCAACCTCGCCACCGCTCTGCCGCGCGCCCCGATCCGGGCCCTGGCCGTGCATCCGCGCCTGACGGACCTGCTCTACTGCGGCACCGAGGTGGGGCTGTTCGCCAGTGAGGACGCCGGGGCGAGCTGGTCGCCGACGAACGAGGGCCCGACCAACTGCTCGGTCGACGACCTGTTCTGGATGGACGAGGTGCTCGTCTGCGTGACCCACGGTCGCGGGATGTTCCAGATCGACCTGTCGACGATCCCGTAAGGCGAGCAGCGATGGATCCGCTTCTGATGCCGGTCGTCCTCGTCGCGGTGGCGGCCGCGTTCCTCCTGTCCGCCTCCGCCGGGTTCGGAGGCAGTCTGATCCTCGTCCCCACGCTGGCGCTGGTTCTCGGCACCAAGTCCGGGGTGGCGCTCGCGGCCCTCCTCCTCGCCGCCAACAACCTGGTGAAGGTCTTCGCCTACCGGGCGACGCTTCCCTTCCGCAAGGCCGCGGTCGTGATCGTGCTGGTCGCCGCGGGGGCCTTCCTGGGGGCCAAGTTGCTCGTCTCCGCCCCGGAACGGGCCGTGACGCTCGCGGTCATCGCGAGCTTCGCCGCCGCGTTCCTGGTGGAGGCGTTCGACCTGACCCGCTGGCGGCGGGCCGGCTCCCCGCTGCTGGCCTTCGCCTCGGGTGCGACGTCCGGATTCAGCGGTACGTCCGGTCCCCTGAAGGGGCTCGCGGTGCGCGGCCTCGACCTGGACCGCCTCCACCTCGTCGGCGCGCTCTCCCTGGTCTCGCTCGTCGGGGACGTGACGAAGACCGCCGTCTGGACGGATGCCGCGCTGCTGACGGGCGGGGACTACCTGGTCGCCCTGGTGTGCGTGCCGCTGATGTTCCTCGCGACCTTCCTCGGCAGACGCTTCAACACGAGAATCGGTGAGCGGGGCTATACGGGCCTGTTCTGGACCGTCATGGTCGGCTACACCGGGCGCCTGGTGGCCGGCCTGTGACCCGTGCCGTCACCGCCCGATCCCACGGGAGGTGACGGTCAGTCCGGCCAGCGCGACGAACATCCACGCGGTGAGGTACGCGAAGGCCGCGCCGGCGGAGAAGGCGGTCCAGAGGACGCCGGCGAGGGCCGAGGCGGCGAGGTTGCCGAAGGACTGGACGGCGGCGAGCATGCCGAAGGCGGAGCCGCGCAGGTCGGCGGGGGCGAGGACCGCGACGGCCGAGTGCTCGGCCGTCTCGACCGCGCCGATGCCGATCCCGCCCAGGACGAACGGGACGGCCAGGAACGCGACGGCGGCGGTGTCGACGACGAACAGCCCGTAGGCCAGGGCGAGGCAGGCGACGCCGCCGGCGAGGACGACCACCGGCCCGCGGCGGCCGAGCCTGTCGGCGAGCCGGCCGGCCGGGACGGAGGCGAGCGTGGCGGCGAGGTTGTACGCGGTGTACAGGCCGAGCGCGATCGTCGTCGCGGTCTTCGCGCCGTGCTCCACCGCGAGCAGCTCGGACGCCCGCAGGATCAGCAGGGTCGCCGCCACGTTGCCGACCTCGAAGGCCGCCACCGCGGCCGTGAGCCTGCCGAGGTCGCCTCGCAGGACCGGTCTGATCCGGATCCTGACGGGCACCTTGACCCGGCTGGTGGGGCGGGGCGCCCGGCGGATCGCGTAGACGATCGCGGCCGCGGCCAGCAGGCCGGGGATCACGGAGAGGCCGATGGCCCAGTCGACTCCGAGCCAGGCGGCCAGACCGAGGGCGAGCAGCGGACCGAAGATCGCGCCCAGGTTGTCCATCATCCGCTCGAAGCCGTACGCGCGTCCGTACGCCGCCGGCGGAACGATGTCGGCGAGGAGGGCGTTACGGGCGGGGACGCGCAGGCCCCGGGCGGTCCAGGCCGCGGCTCGCAGCAGCCCGACCTGCCAGACCGAGGTGGCCCCGGCGGTCGCGGCGCCGAGCACGGCGGTCGCGGTGTAGCCGCCGACGGCGACCTTGCGACGCCGGGACGGATCGTCCGCCAGGGCCCCGCCGCCGAACCGTGCCACGCCGGCCAGGGCGTCGGAGACCCCCTCGATCACGCCCAGCGCCGCGGCGGGCGCGCCGAGGGAGGTCAGCAGGGACGGCAGCAGGGCGGTGGGGATCTCATGGCCGACATCGGCGAGGAGACTGGCGGAACCGATGCCCTTGACGCCCGGGGTGAGCCAGCGGTCTCCGTCGCGGCCGGCGTCACCTGCGGGCGGGACGATCTCGTTCATTCCCGACAGTCTGCCCGGTCTGCCCGGGGCGCCGACCGAGGCGCCGGGCGAGGCGCCGCCCGGGACGCCGATCGAGGCACCGGGCGAGGAGACGGGCGAAGCGCCGGGCGAGGCGCCGCCCGGGACAGCGACCGGGACACCGGGCGAGGAGACGGGCGAAGCGCCGCCCGAGGCGCCGGACCCACCTCTGCCCGCCGTTCACGCCCGACGCCGCGCGGAACGGCCCGCGAAGCGCGCCGAGTCGCCCAACTCCTCCTCGATCCGGATCAGTTGGTTGTACCGGTGAGCTGGCAGCGGTCGCCGACGCGGGCGGTCAGCTCGCGCCGGCCGTCCAGGTCGTTGCCGGCCCGAGCGCCACCCTGCTGGAGCGGCTCGCCACGCGCTGGTGCCGCGCGGAACGGTGGCCCGAGGTCAGGGTGTCGCGCGGTGTTGGAGGGCCGGTTGCCAGGTGGGGACGGGGTTCTCCGGTGGGGCTTCCGTGCGGCGGCCGCCTCGGGCGAAGAAGGCCTCCAGAGGGAGGATCGCCGCGCCCACGGTGACGGCGTCCGGGCCCAGGGTGCCCAGTTCGATCCGGGTCCGGCCGGCCGGGTAGCGCAGGGCGAAGGCGGCCGCGTGGGGCTTGACCGTCTCCAGGAAGCGGGAGCCGAGCTGGAGGCCCGCCCAGCCGCCGACGAGGATGCGTTCGGGCTGGAAGAGGTTGATCAGGTCGGCGAAGCCGGCGCCCAGGTACTCGGCGGTCTCCTCAAGGACGGCCAGGGCCGTCGCGTCGGGTTCGGTGCCCGAGCCCTCCGGAGGGTAGGCCGCGGCGAGCATCGAGGTCAGCGCCGTCTCCTCGTCCGCCCCGGTCGGCGGCCTGCCGCCCGCCTCGCGCCAGCGCTCCAGGAGCGCCTCGGCGCCCGCGTACGCCTCCAGGCAGCCCTGGGAGCCGCAGCGGCAGCGGCGCCCCCGGACCCGCACCGTCAGATGGCCCCACTCGATCGCCCGGCCCGACCCCATGCCCTCGCCGATCACGCACGCGCCGACACCCGAACCGAAGAGCACGACCACCGCGTCGGCGACACCGCGACCGGCGCCGAACCACATCTCCGCCTGGCCGAGCGTCTTGGAGCCGTTGTCGATGTAGTACGGCACGCTCTCGGGCACCGCGCCGGTCTCCCGGAGCAGCCGCTCCAGCGGCACGGCGTCCCAGCCCGTGGTCTGGCCGTGCACCACGGCACCCTCCTCGGGGGTGTGCGCGATGATGCCGGGGACACCGATGCCGACGCCGAGCAGCCGCTCCGCGGGCACGTCCGCCGCGCGCAGCACCTCGGCGATCCCGTCACGTACGTGGCCGACCACGATGCCGACCTCGTACCGGCCGTGCGGGCCCGGGCCGTCCGTCGACAAGGGGCGCTCCACGCGCGCGAGTTCGGTCAGGGCGAGGTCGAACAGCTCCACCCGGATGCGGGTCTCGCCCACGTCGATGCCGATCATGCAGCCGCTGCCCGGGCTGACGCGCAGCAGGGTGCGGGGGCGGCCCCCCGCGGAGTCGACGCTGCCGGCCTCCTCCACGAGGCCCTCGGCCAGGAGCTCGCCGACCACGTTGCTGACCGAGCCGGAGCTCAGGCCGGTCGCCGGGCCGAGCGTCAGACGGCTCTGCGGCCCGTCGAAATACAATCGTTGCAGGACCGCCGTGCGGTTCTCCCGCCGCAGGTCACGCACCGTACGGCTGCTCTTCGCGCGCACTCTGCCCCCTGTTCCTGAAGTGTCTGATCGCAAGATACCCCTGTCGGGGCCCTTGACGCGACCTTCTCTCGGCATTTAACTCACGTCCTAAATTAAGCCGGGAGGGCGCTCGGGGCGAGCGTGGGACGTTCTGCCCGCTCCGCCTCCCCCTCGGACTCCGTCACTCCCCGAAAGGGCCTTGAGGAGCCATGCGCAGAATCAGAGCCGCGGTCACCGGTGCCGTCACCCTCTCCCTCGTCCTCACCGCCGCCGCCTGCGGAGGCGGCACCTCCGGCGGTTCCGGCTCCAACTCCCAGCCGAAGACGCTCACGTACTGGGCCTCCAACCAGGGCTCCAGCATCGAGGTCGACAAGAAGGTCCTGCAGCCCGAACTCGACAAGTTCGAGAAGGAGACGGGCATCAAGGTCAAGGTGGAAGTGGTGCCCTGGTCGGACCTGCTCAACCGGATCCTCACCGCCACCACCTCCGGCCAAGGCCCCGACGTCCTCAACATAGGCAACACCTGGAGCGCCTCGCTCCAGTCCACCGGAGCCCTGCTGCCCTGGGACGACGCGGCCTTCGCGAAGATCGGCGGCAAGGACCGCTTCGTCGACTCGGCACTCGGCTCCACCGGAGTCCCCGGCCAGGACCCGGCCGCCGTCCCGCTCTACTCCATGGCCTACGCGCTCTACTACAACAAGAAGATGTTCAAGGACGCCGGCATCGAGAAGCCGCCGGCGACCTGGGACGAGCTGACCGCCACCGGCAAGCGCCTGAGCAAGGACGGCAAGTGGGCCATCGGCGTCGAGGGCTCCAACCTCTCCAACAACATCCACCAGGTCTTCGTCCTCGGCAAGCAGCACGGCGCCGACTTCTTCACCGCCGACGGCAAGGCCGACTTCACCTCCGACGGGGCCGTCGCCGCCGTCAAGCAGTACGTCGACCTCATGGCCGCCCACAAGATCGTCGCGCCCGGCAACGCGGAGTACGCCCAGAACCAGTCGCTGAGCGACTTCGCCAAGGACAAGACGGCCATGGTCCTCTGGCAGACCCCGTCGCAGACCTTCGCCTCCCAGGGCATGAGCGAGGAGGAGTGGGGCGTCGCCCCCGCACCCGTCGCCTCCGGCGCGCCGGGCCAGGGCACCTCCGTCAACTCCATGGTCGCCGGCATCAACATGGCCGTCTTCAAGAACACCAAGAACCTCGACGGCGCCACGAAGTTCGTGAAGTTCATGACCAGCGACGAGGAGCAGAAGGTCCTCAACCAGGCCTACGGTTCCGTCCCGCCGGTCAAGACGGCGCAGCAGGACCCCGCCTTCGACACCCCGTCCCTCAAGGTCATCCGGGACACCCTCGCCACCAGCGCCTCCGCCCTGCCGCAGGTCCCCGAGGAGTCCCAGTTCGAGACCGTCGTCGGCACCGCGGTCAAGGAGCTGTTCGCCGACGCCGCCGCCGGCCGGCCCGTCACCACCGAGTCGGTGAAGGCCGCGCTCGAAAAGGCCCAGCAGCAGATGCCCAAGAAGTAGGTACGGAAGGAGGCACGGACCACTCATGACCTCTACCGTCACGCACCAGGCAGTGCCGCGGACGGTGCGGAAGGCCCCACCCGGAGAGGCGCGCCCCCCGCGTCGCCGCTCCGGGCGGCTGCGCCGCATCTCGCTGCCGTACCTGCTGCTCCTGCCGGCCCTCGCCCTCGAACTCCTCGTCCATCTCGTGCCGATGCTCATCGGCATCGCGATGAGCTTCAAGGAGCTCACCCAGTTCACCATCCGGAACTGGGGCGACGCGCCCTGGACCGGACTCGACAACTACACGCTCGCGATCGACTTCAACGCCCCTGTGGGGCAGGCCCTGTTGAAGTCGTTCGTGACGACCTGCCTGTTCACCGTCGCGTCCGTCGGCCTGTGCTGGCTGCTCGGCACCGCCGCCGCCGTCTTCCTCCAGGAGAGCTTCCGCGGCCGAGGCGTGCTGCGCGCGCTCTTCCTCGTGCCGTACGCGCTGCCCGTCTACGCGGCCGTCATCACCTGGGCGTTCATGTTCCAGCGGGACAACGGCCTGATCAACCACGTCCTGCACGACCAGCTCGGCATCGGCGACAGCCCCGCCTTCTGGCTCATCGGGGACAACAGCTTCTGGGCCCTGCTCGTCGTCTCCGTCTGGAAGGGCTGGCCGTTCGCCTTCCTCACCGTCATGGCCGGCCTGCAGAACATCCCACGCGAGCTCTACGAGGCCGCGGCCCTGGACGGCGCCGGGGTGTGGCAACAGATCCGGCACATCACCCTGGCCTCGCTGCGGCCCGTCAACCAGGTCCTCGTCCTCGTGCTCTTCCTGTGGACGTTCAACGACTTCAACACGCCGTTCGTGCTCTTCGGCAAGGCGGCGCCCGAAGCGGCCGACCTGATCTCCCTGCACATCTACCAATCCTCGTTCCAGACCTGGAACTTCGGCACCGGCTCGGCCATGTCCGTCCTGCTGCTGCTCTTCCTGCTCCTCGTCACGGGCGTCTACCTGCTGCTCACCAGCCGAGGAAGGAAGACCGGAGATGTCTGAGTCCGCCCCGCGCACAGCCCGGCACAGGCCGCGCTCCCCGATGGCCGCGCCCCGCTCCTTCCTCTGGACCCGGCGGATCTTCCTCACCCTGCTCACCGGATTCGTCCTGCTGCCGGTGTACGTGATGGTCTCCAGCTCCCTCAAGCCGCTCCAGGACGTCTCGGGGAAGTTCCAGTGGCTCCCCTCGGGGATCACGCTGCGTCCGTACGTCGACATCTGGCAGACCGTCCCGCTCGCCGACTACTTCATGAACTCCCTCGTCGTGGCCGGTGCGGCGACCGTCTGTTCCGTGGTCGTCGCCGTCTTCGCCGCGTACGCGGTCAGCCGCTACGGCTTCCGCGGCAAGCGGGTCTTCACCGTGACCGTGCTGTCCACGCAGATGTTCCCCGGCATCCTCTTCCTGCTGCCGCTCTTCCTCATCTACGTCAACATCGGCAACGCCACCGGGATCGCGCTCTTCGGCTCGCGCGGCGGGCTGATCCTGACCTACCTCACCTTCTCGCTGCCGTTCTCCATCTGGATGCTGATCGGCTACTTCGACTCGATCCCGCGGGACCTCGACGAGGCGGCCAAGGTCGACGGCTGCGGACCGCTCGGCGCCCTCTTCCGGGTGATCGTCCCGGCGGCCCTGCCCGGCATCGTCGCCGTAGCCGTCTACGCGTTC
Source organism: Streptomyces sp. NPDC054975 (assembly GCF_053609105.1). Lineage (NCBI taxonomy): Bacteria > Bacillati > Actinomycetota > Actinomycetes > Kitasatosporales > Streptomycetaceae > Streptomyces > Streptomyces sp. NPDC054975. The sequence goes on along the minus strand of NZ_JBSGWV010000001.1, from coordinate 399,669 downwards.
ATGACCGCCTGGGGCGAGGTCCTCTTCGCCTCCGTCATGACCAACGACACCACCCGTACCCTCGCCGTCGGCCTCCAGGGCTACGCCACCCAGAACGACGTGTACTGGAACCAGGTCATGGCCGCCTCCCTCGTCGTGAGCGTCCCCGTCGTCGCCGGCTTCCTCCTCCTCCAGCGCTACCTCGTCGCCGGCCTCACCGCGGGTGCGGTCAAGTGACGTCCCCGCACCGCTCGTTCGCCCCGTACCCCCAGCTGTCTCCCATGTCAGAGAGGTCCTCCGTGTCCGACTCCACCGACGCCCACACGCTCGACCTGGGCGCCTTCCCCGCCGGCTTCTCCTGGGGCACCGCGACCTCCGCCTACCAGATCGAGGGCGCCGTGGCCGAGGACGGCCGCGGTCCGTCCATCTGGGACACCTTCTCCCACACGCCGGGCGCCATCGACAACGGCGACCACGGCGACGTCGCCTGCGACCACTACCACCGGTGGCCCGAGGACATCGCCCTGATGCGCGAACTCGGTGTCGACGCCTACCGCCTGTCGATCGCCTGGCCCCGCGTCCTGCCGACCGGCGACGGCCCCCTCAACGCCCCCGGGCTCGACTTCTACGACCGGCTCGTCGACGGCCTTCTCGACGCCGGGATCACCCCCTCGGTCACCCTCTACCACTGGGACCTGCCCCAGGCGCTCCAGGACCGCGGGGGCTGGGCCGAGCGGCCGACCGCCGAGCACTTCGCCCGGTACGCAGGCATCGTCGCCGAGCGCCTCGGCGACCGCGTCACCCAGTGGGCCACCCTCAACGAGCCGCTCTGCTCGGCCTGGATCGGCCACCTCGAAGGGCGCATGGCCCCCGGCCTGACCGACCTCACCGCCGCCGTACGAGCCTCCTACCACCTGCTCCTCGGCCACGGCCTCGCCACCGAGGCCGTCCGCGCCGCCGCCCCCGCCGCCCAGGTCGGCATCGTCACCAACCACTCCACCGTCGCGCCCGCCTCCACCCGGCCCGAGGACATCGCGGCCGCCACCCGCATGGACGGCCACACCAACCGCTGGTGGCTCGACCCCGTGTACGGCCGGGGCTTCCCCGCCGACCTGCGTGAGCTCTACGGCGTCGAGCTGCCCGAGCGGCCGGGCGACCTCACCACGATCGCCACCCCGCTGGACTGGCACGGCGTGAACTACTACTTCCCGGTCACCGTCACCGACGACCCCACCGGACCCGTCCCGTACGCCCGCGAGGTCCGCCTGCCGGACGTGCCACGCACCGGCATGGACTGGCAGATCGACGGCGACGGGCTCGAAGCGCTCCTGATGAGGCTCACCGACGACTATGGCGCCCGCCGCCTGTACGTCACCGAGAACGGCTCCGCCTTCCCCGACCGCGTCGGCCCGGACGGAACGGTCGACGACCCCGAGCGGACCGCGTACCTGGAGGAACACGTGGCCGCCTGCGCCCGCGCCGTCCGCAAGGGCGCGCCGCTCGCCGGCTACTACGCGTGGTCCCTCCTGGACAACTTCGAGTGGGCCTACGGCTACGACAAGCGCTTCGGCCTCGTCCACGTCGACTACGCCACACAGCGGCGGACCATGAAGGGGAGCGGGCTCAGGTACGCGGACATCATCCGCGCCCACCGGGACCTGACGGCCTGACGGCGTCACCGTCCGGCCGGTCCGCGACCTCGGGACAGGCCCCCGCCGGGGGGCGGGAGCCTGTCCCCGGGGCCTGCCCCGCAACACGCGCGGCTCAGGACGAGTCGCGTACGACCAGCTCGGGCGCGAACACCAGCGAGGCGGGCTCCGTCCGCACGCCCTGGAGATGTTCGGTCAGCAGCTCCGCCATCGCCGCCGCCATCCGCTCCACCGGCTGTCGTACGGTCGTCAGGGCCGGCCGACAGGCCACCGCCGCGCTCGAATCGTCGAAACCGACCACGGAGACGTCACCCGGGACCGTCCGGCCCAGCTCGCGCAGGTACTGGCACGCGCCCTGGGCCATCAGGTCGTTCGCGGCGAACACGCCGTCCAGGTCCGGGACTTCGCTCAGCAGGCGGGCCATCGCCGTGGCGCCGCTCTCGACGGTGAAGTGCCCCTCGACCGCCGGCGCATCGGAGATCCTTGCCCGGAGGAGGGCCTCGCGGAACCCGCGCAGCCGTTCGCGCGCCGCCGGCAGGGCCGGTGGGCCGCAGATCGTCGCGATCCGCCGGCGCCCTCGCGCGAGCAGGTGCCCGGCCGCCAGGCGGGCGCCCTCGGCGTTGTCGACGTCGACGTGACTCACCTGCGGCGGCCCGGCGGGGCGCGCGAAGTGCACCGCCGGAACCCGTGCCTCCGCCAGCATCCCGGCCAGCGGGTCGTCGGCCTGGACGGAGACCACGAGGGCGCCGTCGGCGCTGCCCTGGCGAAGATAGGAGACGACCTGCTCCCTGGCCGCCCCGGACTCCGCGAGGAGCAGGACGGGATGGACGGAGCGGGCGCGCAGAAAGCCCAGCGCCCCGTCCACCACCCGTCCGAAGAACGGGTCGGAGAAGACCCGGGCCGTGAAGGTCTCGCCCGCACCCGACAGGATCAGCGCGACGGCCTCGGTGCGCCGGGTCACCAGCGACCTGGCCGCCAGGTTGGGGGCGTAGCCGGTCCGGTCGATCGCGCGCAGGACGGCTTCCTGGATGCCCGGGTCCACGTTGCGGACCCTGTTCACCACCCGCGACACGGTCGCCCGCGACACCCCGGCCTCGCGCGCGACGTCTTCCAGCGTCGGTCCCCGTCTGCCCACCGTCGCACCCTAACGCGCCGCGCCCCTCCGCATTCCGGTGCCCCGAGTCCCGCTCGGCGGGAGGCCGTCGGCTGCTTCACGCGGAGTCGCTCCTTACAAGCGCTCCGACTTAAGGCAAGTCGAAAGAAAAGCGCGGTCAGAGTTATTGACCGTCAGATTCGGGGCCGTGCAGGGTGTCGGAGAGCGCTCTCCCGCTTCCGTTCCCTACAAGGAGCCCCGCATGTCTCCCCTTGGGCACCACCCACCCCTCACCTCACGGCGACGCCGACCCGTGGTCGGATCCGCGCCCGCCCGGCGCGGTATCGCCGCCGCCGTGGCCACCGCCCTGGCCGGCGCGCTGCTCGCGCTGACCCCGGCCACCGGCGCGCAGGCTGCGCCCCTGCCGGTCTCGCAGGGCAAGCCCGTCACCGCCTCCAGCGTGGAGCAGGGCGGCACCGCGGCGGCCGCGGCCGTCGACGGCGACCTCGGCACCCGCTGGTCCAGCGCCTTCTCCGACAACCAGTGGCTCCAGGTCGACCTCGGCGCCCCCACCGCGCTCGCCCGGGTCGAACTGCGCTGGGAGGCGGCGTACGGCAAGGCGTACCGCATCGAGCTGTCCACGAACGGCACCGACTGGACGACCGCCCATTCCACGACCACGGGCGCCGGCGGCACGGAGGTCGTCCCGGTCTCCGGCACGGCACGCTACGTCCGCCTGCAAGGTGTCACCCGGGCGACCGGATACGGCTACTCGCTCTGGGAGTTCCAGGTGTACGGCACCGACGGCGGCCCGGTGATCCCGGGCGGCGGCGACCTCGGGCCGAACGTGCATGTCTTCGACCCGTCCACGCCCGGCATCCAGGCCAAGCTGGACGAGGTCTTCCGGCAGCAGGAGTCCGCGCAGTTCGGCAGCGGCCGACACGCCTTCCTCTTCAAGCCCGGCACGTACAACGGGCTCAACGCGCAAATCGGCTTCTACACCCAGATCGCCGGCCTCGGCCTGCGCCCCGACGACACCTCGATCAACGGTGACGTGACCGTCGACGCGGGCTGGTTCAACGGCAACGCCACCCAGAACTTCTGGCGCTCCGCGGAGAACCTCGCCCTCAACCCGGTGAGCGGGACCAACCGGTGGGCGGTCTCCCAGGCCGCCTCCTTCCGCCGTATGCACGTCAAGGGCGGCCTCAACCTGGCGCCCAACGGCTACGGTTGGGCCAGTGGCGGCTACATCGCCGACAGCAAGGTCGACGGCCAGATCGGCAACTACTCGCAGCAGCAGTGGTACACGCGCGACAGTGCCATCGGCGGCTGGTCGAACTCCGTCTGGAACCAGGTCTTCTCCGGTGTCGAGGGCGCACCCGCCACCAGCTTCCCCGAACCCCGCTACACCACCCTGGACACCACCCCGGTCTCCCGCGAGAAGCCCTTCCTCTTCTGGGAGGGCGGGGAGTTCAAGGTCTTCGCGCCCGCCAAGCGGACCAACGCGCGCGGCACCACCTGGGCGAACGGCACCCCGCAGGGGACGTCGATCCCGCTCAGCCGGTTCTACGTCGTCAAGCCCGGCGCCACCGCCGCCACGATCAACGCGGCCGTCGCCCAAGGCCTGCACCTGCTCTTCACCCCGGGCGTCCACCACGTCGACCGCACCATCGAGATCAACCGGGCCGACACCATCGTCCTGGGTCTCGGCCTCGCGACGATCATCCCGGACAACGGCGTGACCGCGATGCGCGTCGGCGACGTCGACGGCGTCCGCCTCGCCGGCTTCCTCATCGACGCCGGACCCGTCAACTCCCCGACCCTCCTGGAAGTCGGCCCGCAGAACGCCTCCGCCGACCACGCCGCCAACCCCACCACCGTGCAGGACGTCTACATCCGCATCGGTGGCGCCGGCGCCGGCAAGGCGACCACCAGCATGGTGGTCAACAGCGACGACACGATCATCGACCACACCTGGGTCTGGCGCGCCGACCACGGCGAGGGCGTCGGCTGGGAGACCAACCGTGCCGACTACGGCGTCCGCGTCAACGGCGACGACGTGCTCGCCACCGGCCTGTTCGTCGAGCACTTCAACAAGTACGACGTGGAGTGGTACGGCGAGCGGGGCCGCACGATCTTCTTCCAGAACGAGAAGGCCTACGACGCCCCGAACCAGGCCGCCATCCAGAACGGCTCCACCAAGGGGTACGCCGCCTACCGGGTCGACGACTCGGTCACCACCCACGAGGGCTGGGGACTCGGCAGCTACTGCTACTACAACGTCGACCCGACGATCCGTCAGGCCCACGGCTTCAAGGCCCCGGTCAAGCCCGGCGTGAAGTTCCACAGCCTGCTCACCGTCTCGCTCGGCGGCAACGGCCACTTCGACCACGTCATCAACGACGTCGGGGCGCCCACCTCGGGCACCGAGACGATCCCCTCGACCGTCGTCTCCTTCCCCTGACCGCGCGCTGAACCACCCGCCGGTGTCCGCCGCGCCAGGGCGGACACCGGCCCATCCGCCCCACCCCCTCCCACCCCACACCGCAGGAGCCGCCATGCCACGCACCGGCGCGACCTCGCTCGTCACTCTCGGCGCCCTACTCGCCTCGTCCCTGACCCTGGGGGCCGCTCCCGCCGCCGGCGCGGCCGAGACCCTGCTCTCGCAGGGCCGCACCGCCACCGCCTCGACCAGCGAGGGCGCCGCCTTCCCCGCGTCCGCCGCCGTCGACGGCGACCTCGCCGGCACCCGCTGGGCCAGCGACCGCAGCGACCCGCAGTGGCTCCAGGTCGACCTGGGCCGCACCGCCACCCTCAGCCGCGTCCGTCTCACCTGGGAGGCCGCGTACGGCAAGGACTACGCGATCCAGGCCTCCGACAACGGCACCGACTGGCGCACACTCAGAGCCGTCACCGGCTCGGACGGCGGCACCGACGAGGTCGCCGTCTCCGGCACGGGACGGTACGTACGGATGCTCGGCACCCAGCGCGCGACCGGATACGGCTACTCCCTCTGGGAGTTCCAGGTGTACGGCGAGGAGGGCGGCACGCAGCCGCCCGCCACCGGAGCGGTCCGCGTCACCGGCACCCAGGGGAACTGGCGGCTCACGGTCGGCGGCGAGCCCTACACGGTCAAGGGCCTGACCTGGGGCCCCGCGATCGCCGACGCGGCCCGGCACATGCCGGACGTGCGGTCCATGGGCGTCAACACCGTCCGTACCTGGGGCACCGACGGATCCACGAAACCCCTGCTGGACACCGCGGCCGCGCACGGGGTCAAGGTCGTCAACGGCTTCTGGCTCCAGCCCGGCGGCGGCCCCGGCTCCGGCGGCTGCGTCAACTACGTCACCGACACCACGTACAAGAGCACCATGCTCACGGAGGTCGCCCGCTGGGTCGACGCGTACAGGACGCACCCCGCCACACTCATGTGGAACGTCGGCAACGAGTCCGTCCTCGGCCTGCAGAACTGCTACTCCGGTACGGAGCTGGAGGCGCAGCGCAACGCGTACACGACGTTCGTCAACGACGTCGCCAGGAGGATCCACGAGATCGACCCGGACCACCCGGTCACCTCCACCGACGCCTGGACCGGAGCCTGGCCCTACTACCAGCGCAACGCCCCCGACCTCGACCTGTACTCGATGAACTCCTACGGCGACATCTGCGGCGTCCGCCAGGACTGGGAGGAAGGCGGCTACACCAAGCCGTACCTCATCACCGAGGCCGGCCCGGCGGGGGAGTGGGAGGTGGCCGACGACGCCAACGGCGTGCCCGACGAGCCGACCGACGTCCAGAAGGCCGAGGGCTACACCAAGGCCTGGAACTGCGTCACCGGGCATCAGGGCGTCGCCCTGGGCGCCACCCTCTTCCACTACGGCACCGAGCACGACTTCGGGGGTGTCTGGTTCAACCTGCTGCCCGACGGCCTCAAGCGGCTCTCGTACCACGCGGTGAAGAAGGCGTACAGCGGCAGCACCGCCGGGGACAACACCCCGCCGGTGGTCAGCGGCATGACCGTCACCCCGTCCGCGAGCGCCCCGGCCGGCGGCGAGTTCACCGTCCGCGCCGACGTCCGTGACCCCGACGGGGACCCGCTCACGTACAAGATCTTCCTCAGCGGGAACTACGCCAACGGCGACAAGCGGCTCGTCGAGGCGGAGTGGCGCGCCACCGGCAACGGCACCTTCGCCGTCACCGCCCCGCAGAAGCTCGGTGTGTGGAAGGTGTACGTCCAGGCCGAGGACGGCCGCGGCAACGCCGGTATCGAGACCAAGTCCGTCAAGGTCGTCGCCCCGCCGGTGAGCGGCACCAACCTCGCCCTGAACCGGCCGACCACCGCCTCTTCCTTCCAGCCCTCCTACGGCGACTGCCCCTGCCCGCCGCGGAACGCCACCGACGGCAACGGCACCACGCGCTGGGCCAGTGACTGGAGCGATCCGCAGTGGATCCAGGTCGACCTCGGCTCCGTCCGCTCCCTCCGACGGCTCCAGCTCGTCTGGGACCCCGCCTACGCCAGGGCGTACGAGGTCCAGGTCTCCGACGACGGCACCACCTGGCGCACGGTCCACACCACGACCACGGGCGACGGCGACGTGGACACCGTCGACGCGGCGACGACCGCGCGGCATGTCCGGCTCCAGCTGACCGCCCGGGGGACCGGCTGGGGCTACTCGCTCCACGAGTTCGGCATCTACGGCTGACCCACCTCACCCACCCTCACCCAGGAGGAACCCATGAGATCGCGCTCAAGATCCCTGTCCGCCGTCTTACTGGCCGTGGCACTGGCCACCACCGCGCTCGGCGCCGGCACCCTCGCCGTGGCCTCCGACGGCGGCGAGGCCGGACCCGCCCTCGGGGCCACCGCCCACGGTGGGCAGGCCTCCGGGCACGCCGCCGGGCACGCGAAAGCCGTGGCCGCGGTGCCCACCGCCGACGACCCGGACGGCGACGGCCACATCCCCGCCGTACCGCCCGTCACCGGAGTGACGCCGTCCCACGCGACCCCGCCACCCCGCTACTTCCACGAGTTCCAGGCGAACTGCTCCGTCACCCACACCGCGCCGGACGACCCGATCGTCTACCCCGGCCGTCCGGGCGCCTCGCACGACCACACGTTCATGGGCAACACCTCCACGAACGCGCACAGCACCACCGGCTCCCTCCGCGGCGGGACGACGTCGTGCAAGGCGCCGGGCGACGCGTCGGCGTACTGGATGCCGTCCCTGTACGACGGTGACCGGAAGGTCCTCCCCGTGGGCCCGCAGGTCATCTACTACAAGGCGGGTGTCACCGACTACACCAGCGTCCGCCCCTTCCCCACCGGCCTCAGGTTCGTCGTCGGCGACCCGACACAGTCCGCCGAGGACTTCCGGCGGCACCGGGGCTGGGTCGAGGGCTGGGAGTGCGGGAACAGCTACATGAACACCGACATCCCGGCGAACTGCCCGGCCGGTACGCAGCTCAACCTGCGTATGCAGGCCCCCAGTTGCTGGGACGGCCGGTACCTCGACACCCCCGACCACCGGGCCCACATGGCCTACCCGGTCGTCAAACCGGGCACGAACGACAACGTGTGCCCGGCGTCGCACCCCGTCGCCGTCCCGATGGTCGAGTTCAAGATGGCCTTCCCGGTGTCCGGTGACACGTCGCAGGTCCGGCTGGCCAGTGGGCGCGGCTACTCCTTCCACTACGACTTCTTCAACGCGTGGGAGGAACGCACCCTCAAGGCGCTCGTGGACCACTGCGTCGTGGGCGGTCTCCAGTGCGACGCACGGGGCTACGACGAGACCCACCCCGAGCGGGGCGCGGCGCTGAACGCGGAGTACCGCCTGCCCTGACCTGTGGCGGCAGCACATCGATCCGAGGGTGGGGGATGAACGACGACGAGCTCGACCGCCTGGTCGGGAAGCTGAGCATCGGGCAGAAGGTCCGCCTCCTGACCGGTGCCACGACCTGGCGCACGGCCGCGGAACCGGCCGTCGGCCTGCGCTCCGTCATCACGTCCGACGGCCCTGCCGGGGTCCGCGGCGAGGCGTGGGACGAGCGCGGCCCCTCCGCGCTGCTGCCGTCGGCGTCGGCGATCGGCGCCCTGTGGGACGAGGAACTGACCGAGGAACTCGGCGGCCTCCTCGCCCGCGAGGCGCTCCGGAAGGGCGTCGACGTCGTCCTCGCCCCCACCCTCAACCTGCACCGCACCCCGCTCGGCGGGCGCCACTTCGAGTGCTTCTCCGAGGACCCCGAACTGGCCGGACGTACGGGCGCGGCACTCGTCCGCGGCATCCAGGCCCACGGCGTGGCCGCCACCGCCAAGCACTACGTCGCCAACGACTCCGAGACCGACCGCCTCACCGTCGACGTGCGCGTCGGGGAGCGGGTCCTGCGCGAGGTGTACCTCGCCCCGTTCGAGGCGGCGGTCGCGGCCGGCGTCTGGGTGGTCATGGCGGGCTACAACGGCGTCAACGGCGCCACCATGTCGGCGAGTCCGCTCCTGGCGGACCCGCTGAAGACCGACTGGGGCTTCGACGGCGTGGTCCTCTCCGACTGGGGCGCGGTGCGCTCCGTCGAGGAACCCGCCCGCGCGGCCCTCGACCTCGCGATGCCGGGCCCCGAGGGCCCCTGGGCCGAGGGCCTCCTGCGGGCCGTCGAGGACGGCCGGGTGCCGGAGGCGGCCGTCGACGACAAGGTACGACGCCTGCTCCGCCTGGCGGGCCGGGTCGGGGCGCTGGACCGCCCCCGACGCGGGCCCGCACCGCCCGCTCGCCCCACCCGCGCGCTGCTGCGCCGCGCGGTCGCGGCGAGCTCCGTCCTCCTGCACAACCGGGACGTGCTTCCCCTGGACGCCGACGACCTGTCCTCCGTCGCCGTGATCGGCACCCACGCCGTACGCCCCCGGTTGCAGGGCGGCGGCAGTGCCGGGGTCTTCCCCGAAGCCGTGGTCACGCCGCTGGACGGCATCCGCGCACGGCTACGGGGAAGGGCGAGGGTCTCGTACGTACCCGGACCCGCACCGCACGCCCCGCCGGCCCCGCTGGACGTCGACCGGTGCCGGAACCCCGTGTCGGGGCGGCCCGGAGTCCTGCTGCGACTCCTGGACGCCGCCGGCCGGGAACTCGCCGCGGAGCACCGGCTGTCGGGACGCCAGCTGGAACCCCCACTCGTCCCCGGCGCCCACACCGTGGAGATCAGCGCGCTCCTGACGCCCGAGACCTCGGGGGAGTGGACCTTCGCCGTCGGCGGCTTCGGCCGGATGTCCCTCACGGTCGACGGAGGGACGGTCCTGGACGGCCTCTTCCCGCTGGACGTCGACGACCCGGCCGTCGTCCACGTCAACCCGCCGCTGAGGACGGCCCGGACACCCCTCCGAGCGGGGCGGCCTGTCCACCTGGTGGCACGGCGCGAGCTGATGCCCGGCTCAGGTCGCGCCACGGTCGTCGCGACCGACCCACCGGCACCCGACCCGCGGGCCGCCCTCGCCGCCGCGGTGGAGGCCGCCCGCGACAGCGACGCCGTGATCGTGGTGGTCGGCACGCCGGAGCACGACGAGACGGAAGGGTGCGATCGCACCGATCTGCGCCTCGCCGAGCCGCAGAACACCCTCGTACGCGCGGTGGCGGCGGCCAACCCCCGGACGGCCGTGATCCTGAACAGCGGCGGCCCCGTCGAACTCCCCTGGAGGCAGGAGGTGGGCGCGGTCCTCCTGACCTGGTTCCCCGGCCAGGAGGCCGGTACGGGCCTCGCCGACGTCCTGTTCGGCGCCGCCGAGCCGGGCGGACGGCTCCCCACCACATGGGCCGCGTCCCTGTCGGACGCACCCGTCACCACCACCCGGCCGACCGGCGGTCGCCTCGCCTACACGGAGGGCCTCCACATCGGCCACCGGGCCTGGCTGCGCACGGGCCGCGAGCCCGCCTACTGGTTCGGGCACGGACTCGGCTACACCACCTGGGAGTACGACACCGTCCACGCCCCCACCGACGTCCGCGCCGACACCCCCGTCACCGTCCACGTCCGACTCCGCAACACCGGCCCACGGGCCGGCCGCGAGGTCGTCCAGATCTACCTGGCCCGCCCGCACTCGACCCTCGACCGCCCCACCCGCTGGTACGCGACCCACGCCACCGTCCACGCGGCCCCCGGCACCGGGGCGACCGCCACCGCGCGGATCCCGGCGCGGGCCTTCCGCCACTGGTCACCGCGGGCCGCCACCTGGCGCACGGAACCCGGCCCCTACGAGATCCTCGTGGGCCGCTCCGCCGGAGACATACGCCTCCGCTCGACGGCGACGGTCCACGAGCATCCCTGAACGCGCCGGGCGCCGCCTCTACAGGTCGAGATCTCCCTCCGAACTCGCTGCGGGAGCAGGCGGCTTGGGGCAGAGGCGCTTCACGGCGGCGCGCAGCTCCCGCTCGCTGGGGTGGTGGGAGAGGCCCGGACCCTCGATCCGTTCCCACAGCCTCGGGGCGATCAGCGGATCCGCGAAGTAGCCCCGCAGGACCGGGGAGTTGTCCACCTCACGGGTCAACAGGGTGACCAGTTCCGGGCTTGCCGAGTACGCCCCGTACCACTGCGTGTCGAGCGTGCCGGTGGCCGGGAGCAGGCCGGCGCGTGCGGCCGCGATCAGGACCCGCCCGGTCTCCTGGGGGTGCCACTGCTGGGAGCCGGAGCGCTCGTAGAGGTGCACGGCCTCCGTGACCGTCGCCACGGACCAGTCCGTGCGCGGCAGCCACGTCGACGCCCAGGCCACGGCGGACGTATGGGCCACGATGTTGGGCGGCAGCGTGGGGACCACGTCCGGAAGGTGGCGCTGGGCGTTGCACTCGTGGAGGGCCTGGGCCGCCCACCCGATGCCGAGCCAGTGCGCCTCCGCGTCCACGACCAGATGGCGCCGGGCCACCTGCTCGATGAGCCGCCCCACCGCCTCGGCCAGATGGCCCGCGGACCTGTGTGCCCTGTGGACCACCTTGAGGAGCTTGCTCGCCTGGTGGGTCCCGAGCGCGTTCGCCAGGACGTCGACGTTCAGCCCGAGGACGTGGTCGAGGATGTCGTTGAACGCCTTGCGCGCACCGGTCAGCCACAGAGCCTGGAGCAGGCCGGGGATCTCCTGCATGTCCGACCGGAGGGTCAGCCGGAGCCGGTTGAGCAGCCGGGTGACGTTGACACTCGCGGCCAGCTGCTCACCCCACTGCGGCTCCCACATATGGGCGAGCGTCAGTATCTCCAGCACCGCCCGAGGGCTGGCGAAGAGATGCATGGTGGACTCCAACCGGTTGGCGACCAACGTGTGCATCCACTCGGTCTCCTCGGTGCGGTTGGTCACCCCGAGCCGGGCCAGGGCGCGCCCCACGTGACCCTGGGTCAGCGGGTCCTGCTCGAACTTGAAAGCCTCGACGAGTGTCAGCCAGCGCCGTCGTTCGCCCCGCAGAGCCGCGAGTTCCGCCTTGCCCAACCCTGGCTGACAACGCTCCACCTCGCTCAGCAGCTCGGCGGTGAGGGGCGGATGCACCACGCTGCGGAGCACGAGTTCCCGCAGGTGGGAGAGGTCTTGGCCGCCATGCGGCCGGCTGAGCTTGTCCACGGTCGTGGCCGCGTCGCTCGGGTTCAGCGTACGGAGCTGGCCGAGCGTGGTGGTGAAGGCGCCGATGCTGCGCCCGACCTGAAGCCGCTCGGCCCAGTCCCAGTGGGGGTGCTCCTCCCTGAAGTGCTGAAGGACGAACGTCGTCGCGTCGACCCGCCCTCCGGACCGAAGGGTGTCCGCCATCACGTGGAGCTTCTGCGCGACGTTGCTCGCACTGCTGAGGAGCGGAGCGTGCACGGCCTTGTCCATCTTGAGCCGGTGCGCGTAGTCCGATCCGATGTCGGGTACGAGCGCGAGACCCAGGCGGTGGGTGTGCACCATGCTCTCCGGGTCGAGCCCGATCTGGGACATCCGGTCGCACAGCACCTTCCGGTCCAGCCGCGCGGCCAGCTTGTGGAGGAAGCTCTGACCGAAGTACTCGTCCTGGATCAGGAGCATGGCCAGCCGCGGGCCCCACGGGCGGGCCGTGCCGCGCTGGGTGTGGATGCTGGAGACGACGAGCCCGAGCGCCCCCTCCTCGATGTCCTGCCGGTAGTCCGCGCCCGCTTCCCACAGCCCGCGCAACAGGTGGTAGACGATGGCGGGCCGGCGCTCCCGCCGCATGACGTTCTCGACGAACTCCTGACCGATCTCCATGGCGAGGCGGTAGCTGAAGCGCTCCTCGGTCGCGCAGTAGAGATCGTCCACACGACTGACCGCACTGAGCAGCATCCCCGCGCCCCGGGCGTCCTCGAAGCCGCGGACCGTCTTGGCCAGTTCGCGGGCGAGCCCGTCGTCGGCGATCAGGTCGCCGTCGCGGTTCTCCCGGTACAGGAGCGTCCGCAGCGTGCCGCCGTGGATGTTCCGGACCGTCGAGATGAGGATGGCCGCCTCTGCGGGCGGCGCCGCCTTCACCACGGGAACCAGCGTGCGTCCGAACTTCAGATGGTTGAGCAGCCGGTTGCAGAGCCCGCGGTTGCTCTGCGCCAGGTCGAACAGGGCCTGACTGATCTGGATCGCGTCCGAGTGCGCCAGAGCGGCCTGGAGCTGTGACTTGTACTGCTCGATGATCTGGTCCCAGTCGCCCGTGCCGTCGAAGTGCAGCTTCAGCGAGATCCAGGAGAGGATGGAGGCGAGGGACCGGTCCTTGGTGGGACTGGCCTGGATGAGGACCTGCGCCGGCTTGAAGAAGGGGCGCAGCGCCGACGCGGGATTGTCCTCCCGAGCCTGTCGCGACTTGGCGAAGATCAGATCGTCCATCCGCCGTACGGCGATGAGGTCCCTGTGGTTCGCGGGATCGGCGTCACGGACGAGGTCGTCGATACGCTGCTCGAACCAGTCGCAGACCGTCGCCGTCGGCGTGGTTCCCTCGCCCGCCAGCTTGAGCAGGGCGCTGACGAGGTGGTGCCGGTCGGTGAGGCTGGAGGGCCGGCCGAGGACCGTGTCCAGCCCACCCTGGGGTGTGCCGACCCACGCGACGAGCTCCGCCAGCACGCTCGGGTCGAGCCGGAACTCGTCGTCCCACAGCGCCGTGAGCCCGAACGTGAGGTCACGTACCGTCAGATCGTCGATCGTCATGAGACGTTGGAGCACCGCCGGCAGCGCGGCGGCGGTCCAGTCGGCGTCACTGTTGCGCCGGCACAGCCGCAGCACCGACAGGGCCTTGCGCGGATGAGCCTGCGCCGCCCAGCCGGTGATCGCCTCGCGGACCGAGGCGAGTTTCAGCAGCAGCGCGAGCCGTTCGGGCGCGTAGGCGGCGCACTTGCGCAGCAGCGCGTCGAGCCGCGGCTGGTTGTCGTCCCGGAGGAGGCCGAGGACGTACGGTTCCAGCTGGGTGGGGAAGGCGTCCAGCCCGGCGGGGCTCGCGGAGGCGATCAGCGCCTCGGCCCGGACGGTGCTGGGGATCCTCGCCAGTCCGCGGTGGACGACGACGCCGAGAGCGTCCCGGGTCTCCTCGGGGATGGCCCGCACCTGGGCGACCGGCACTCCGTCGTCCAGCCACGACACCGCGGCCAGCAGGTACACCGCGGTGCGCGCATCGGCGTCGAGGACGTCACAGACGGCCTGCGCCCGTGCCCGTACGCGGTCGGCCCCCAGACCCTTGTCGGGCAGAGTCCCCGCGGCGGCCGGCTTGTCGGCGGGCTCCTCGCGCAGCAGATCGGCGAGCAGACCGAGATCCCCGTGGCACGCCTCGACGGCCAGGCCGACCGCCGCCGTGTCGTCGGCCCGGACCCGGTACTCTCCGGGCGCCTGACGGATCATCCGCCGGGCCAGGTCCGGGACCTCCTCGGGCGGTACCAGGGTGACGTAGGCGGTCACCCCGTGGTTCTCCCAACGGTTGGTGGCCCCGTCGACGTAGCGGGTCAGCGCGAGCACGCCCACCTTCAGCTCGCCCAGGCACTCCAGGGCCTCGCCGACGTTGCCGTCCTCCAGGGCCTGCAGGTCCTCCAGGACCACGAGCACCTTTCGACGCGCGGTGTCGACACCCGTGGCGGTGAGCGCGGCGCGGACTACGGGCAGCAGGTCGCCGTCCGAGGGTAATTGGCGACTGTCGGGGGACAGGACGAGGGTCTGCCAGCCGGCGGCCTCCAGCTTCCGCACCACCTGCTGGGCGCACACCGTCTTTCCGCTGTTGCGCGGCCCGGACTGGATCACCCGGGACAGGGGCCGCTGGTGGTAGCGCTTGAAGAGGAAGGAGGACCGCTCGAAGTCGACCAGGCGATCGTCTGCCGGCCCCCTCCATCCCGGCTCGGAGTCGCCGGCGGCGGTCGAGTGGAGGATGCGCCACTCCTCCTCGTCGAGGATCTGCGCCGCCCGGCGGCCCACCGCGGCGTGCCACTGCTCCCCCCAGAGCAGGCGGGCGGCCCCGAGCAGGGTCGGCTCGGCGTCGGACTCGACAGCTCCCGCCCGGTGCAGCCGCCAACCGTCGGTGTCGCGCCACAGGACGCCGAGCCCGGCCTCGGCGGCGGCGCCCCTCGCCTCGTCGATCACGGTCGACGGCAGCCAGTCACCGTCCTGCGAGATGCCGGCCAGGGCGAGGACGCCCAGGGTGCCGAGGTCCGGGAGACCGCCCTCGGAGGCGATCCAGGACAGCGCGACGGCGGCCGGGGCCGAGTCCGGGGCGACCGTGGAGGGACTGAGGACGTACGGGGCCTCGACACGGGGGTGGACCTCGGCGGAGAGCTTGCTGCCCACGGTCGCCACGAGCGGGCGTGCCGCGTGCAGACCCCGGTCGATCGCGGCCGCGTCGGGGAGCGGTGAGGAGGGCAGGGCGCCGTCGCGGGGATCGATCACGATGTCGGCGCCCGCGATGACGTACCAGTCGTCCACCGGCGCCAGCAGAAGGGGCACCCCGCCCACCGGCGTCGGTCTGGGCGCGTCGCCGCCCGCGGCGTCCACGCGCTCCGCCCGGGTCACCAGTTGGTCGAGCTCGCCCAGCAGCTCGGCGTCGAGCTCGCCGAGGAGGTCCCCCAGGTCCGTGGCCCCTTCCTCCGCGTACTCGAACAGCAGCGCGCCGGGGCCGATGGGCTTGCTCTCGTCCGAGAAGTCGAAGGGGCGTCGGGGGAGGGGGATCTTTCTGTCCAGGGCCCTCTGCCCGAGGCCGATGACCGTGCGGAGACGGGACTCGACGCGGACCCTGTCGACCGAGGGGCCCAACAGGTCCGTGGCCAGCGCGTGGAGCGCCATGTGCAGTTCATGGGTCAGGGACGACTCCCTGCCTCCTGCGGACGACATCTGGTTCTCATGGCTCACACTCGACTCCTCGCTCCCCGTGCGCGTGCTGTTCATGGCGTGATGCGGACCAGGCCCTCGACGGTTCCGACGACGATCTGGCCGTTGCGGTGCAGGTCCACCGAGTGGATGTCGAGCCCGATGTCGAAGTGGCGGGCCGGACCGGAACCGGTGGGGGACGACAGCCGGATGTCGCCGTGGACGCCCGCGCTGACCAGCACCTGCGTGTCCCCCACGGTGCACAGGCGCAGTTCGCTGATGCCGCTCGCGTGGTCCGCGACCCACCGATGCGAACGGCCGCTCCAGTCCGACCACCAGACGGAACCGTCGCCCGCTCCGGTGTAGATGCCGTGGGCGTTGGACGCGATCTTCACCAGGCCGCGGTTCTGCGGCGGTTCGAACGTGTGCAGGCGCTCGCCGTCACCGCGCCACACGACCACCTGCGAGGCCGTGCGCGCCGCCACCCGGACTCCGTCCGCGGTCAGGGCGGCCGTGGCTCCACCCAGGCGTAGCCCCGGCTTGTCGACGCGATCCCCCGTGACGCGCCCGCTCCGCCACTGCCACCCCTCGCCGCCGACGATCAGCAGGTCCTGTCCGACCTGGACGCAGGCGCTCAGAGGGCAGTGGAGATCCAGGGAGGGGATCTCCAGCGCCCTGCGGTCCAGGAGGCAGACCCAGGCTCCGCCTGTGATGTCCCCCGCGAACAGCGCGGGTTGCCCCTTGTAGTCGATGACCGAGGACGCGGTGATCCGGGGCGGGACACGCTTGCGGCTCGGCACCTTCTCGGGGTCCGGCTCCAGGACGGTCCAAGCGGTGTCGTCGGCGTCCGCGGGCCGGTGGAAGACACTGCTCCCGATCAGCGCCAGTTCACCGCCGTCGGGAAGGCAGTGGACGGTCTTGATTCCCCGGTCGTCACGGATGTCACGGTCGTCATGGACGTCTCGATCATCCCGCTTCGGGCGCACGGAAGGCGGGCGGCAGTCGACGGCCACGGCCTGCCAGCCCGAGGCGTACGCGCGGGCCCGTCGGGCGAGTTCGTCCAGAGCTCGTACCTGGGCGTGCAGGGCCAGCCGCGCCAGGGTGTGCCCGTCGGGCCGCCAGCGTGACCCCATCAGCTCCCAGCAGAGCGCACGGACGTTGGCCACCCGGTCGTTGGTGGACTCCTGAAGGAGGCCGAGGGTCCGGTACAGCGTCTCGCCGTTCATCGCGAGCAGGAACTCCGGATCGTCCAGGTAGTCCTCCAGGATGCCGGCCAGCCGCGCGTGGTGGGGAAGGTGTTCGCGGGTGTACTGGTCGGCGCCGGACCAGTCGCGCTGGCCGGACGGCAGCAGAGGGAGCTGCTCGGTCATGGCCGCGACGAACAACGCGTGGTACCTGCGCGCCTCGACCGAATCGGCCAGGTAGTCGGCGGTCGGAGGGCGTGTGAGCCTCCATCCGTGACTGTTCATGCCGTCCTCCGGGACATCAAGGTAGTCCCTTGCCTCTCTGCACACGTCGGTGATGGCCGCGGGGCCCACTGCGGGTCTGCCGGCCGCGCGGACGACGGCGGCCCACAGCCGCCCGTCGGCCGGGAGTCCGTCGCCCTGGGCGAAGGCCACCGGCAGGAGCATCTCCCGGGCCCACTGCGGATCGTCGTCGTCCAGCTCGCGGCTGAGTCGTTCGAGAGCATCCAGGAAGAGATCGGCATTGGAGCGGTCGGCCTGAACCTTGGCGGTCGCGGGGTCCTGGGTGCTCGTGTCGACGGCGAAGAGGTAGGCACGGAGCCACGACCCGCCGGCCGCCGCGGTCGTGGCGAGCGCGATGTCGCGTATCGACCGCGCGCTCGTTGTCGACCATCGCGTGCCCTTACGGTTCCTGAGGACGTGCTCCACCAGGCCGACCATGTCGGCCTCGTCGAAGTACTCGTCCGCGTCGAGGTCGACGATCGGTCCCTCGAAGCCCTCCGGCACCTCACTCGTGGCCATGACGACACGGGTCCGCGGCTGTGCGGCCAGGGGCGCCAGCAGGGTGCTGTAGAGGAGCTCGGGCTCCGCGCTCGCGTCGACGGAGTCGAAGACAAGGCGGAGTCCCCGGTCGCCGAGGGCCTCCACGAGGCCGGCGCAGTCCGCCTCGTCGCTCTTGTCATGGAGGGCCAGGGTGTGCACCACGGCGTCCACAGTCTTGCCGCGGACGTCCAGCAGCAGGTCGACGCATGGGCCGGGCTTGGCGTCGGGCGCCCCTGGTCCGCCCGGCAGCGGCCGATTCCCGGACGGGGCGTGGACCCAGTCGAGCAGGACGGACTTTCCCGAGCCCGGCCGCCCGGTGACCACGAGGGGGACCCCCGGTTCCGGCGGTGGTGCCTCGCCCAGGTGGGAGACGACGTCCCGTACGGCTTGGGCGCGCCCGCAGAAGGCCCATCCGCTGTCGTCGTTCGCCTCGGGTGGTCGCCGTACGAAACTTGGTTTGTAACGCGGATTGGGGAAGGCCCGGGTCGGCTCACGAGGGGGCGCGAAGCTGGGTAACTGGGGGTCCTTGGGGTCCTTGGAGCCCTTCTCCATCCGGACGTTCAGTTCCGCGAAGAGGCGGTGGACGTCCAGGTGTTCGTCGTCCCCGCGGGTGTTGCGCAGGGCGCCCGCGAAGGAGTCGGCGAAGTGCATCTGCTGAGCGTCGGTGACCTGGTTCGTGGAACCGATCACGGTGAGCAGAGGAAGTCTGGTCCCCTTGGCGTGCTGTTCGAGCGCCTCCCGGTCCAGGCGGTTGACCGCCAGCCCCGACCGGCAGGCGTCGAACAGGATGACGACCTCGCGCGGCCGCGGCCGGGCCTTCCTGCCGGGGATGATGAGCGACATCAGCTTGGCGACGTCCAGCATGCTCGACCGGTCGGCCTCCTTGCTGTCGTGAGCGGCGAGAAGGATGTCCCTGTTGCCGAAGTCGATGCCGTGTCCCGAGTAGTAGAAGAGCAGGACGTCGGGGGGTGAGCCGTCGTCGCCCTCCAGCGCCTTCTCGAAACTGCCCTCCAGGTCCGCGACCTTGGGGTTGGTCTGTGAGCCGCGATGGATCGTGAATCCGGCCTCCGCCAGGACGGCCCGCATCATCCGCAGCTCGTCCGGCACGCGTGGAAGTGGCTCGAACCCGTCTCCGAAACTGCTGGTTCCGGAGACCAGTGCCACCCGGACGAGATCCGCCGACCTGCCGACGGGGTACGGAGCCGTCGTCACCGCTCGGTGGCCGGCAGCGCCGTCGCGACGGCCTCGGCGACCTCTTCGGTCGTGAGGTAGCGGAGCACGGAGTGGCTGCCGAAGAAGTACTTGCCGGGCCGGTGCCAGGGCAGATTGACGACGGGCCGGTCGTCGACGTCGCCGAAGGCCGGCGCGAGGTGCTTCACCAGGGCGATCGGGTCGTCCTTGGCGGCCACGTTCACCCAGCGGGCGACGGGCGGCAGCGCGTTGCCCTCGGAGGGCGGTGTCGGCAGCAGGCGGTCCTGGACCGCGCGCAGGCCGAGGGGGGAGCCGACGCTGATGAAGGTGTGCACGTTCCACTCGGGGTGGGCGCGGAGCGCTTCGTACGCCACCACGGAGCCCAGGGAGTGGCCGATGACGACCCTCGTGTCGGGGGTCACGACCCGCGCGAAGCGCTGCTGCGCGCACGCCCGCACGGTGTCCGACGCGTCCAGGTAGCGACGCACCTGGCGGATCATCCAGATGACGGTGCGGCCCATCGGTTTGCCGAGCCCCTCGTGCCGCTCCAGCCGGCGCAGGGCGATCTGGCCGAGCCCCTTGCCGCCGGGGAGGGGCGCGTCGGTGCCCTCGGCGAACGCCTCCAGCAGCTCCAGTTCGAGCGGGTCGTGCACGTCACCGATCTCGAACGAGGGGATGTCCGCCAGCTCGTCGTCGACGCCGCCGCCCTTGGTGCCCCGGCTGCGGAAGCAGCTGCCGTAGTACACGGCGGAGACGTCCGCCGCGTCCGGTACCGGGTGCGCGGCGTCCGTCATGCCGACCCGCAGGGCGTCGTACCACTCCGTCAGCATCGTCTCCGCGTGCTTGTACTGGTACCCGATGCCGTGACAGATGACTACACGCGACACTGTGCCCCCCTTGCCACCCCGCCGAGGTGGTTCCCACACCGAAGAACTGAGGAACCATCATGCCGCATGATCTGTCACCAGCCACCCGCTCTGCGTGATCAACTGCCCGCGAGGGGCGAGTTGTTGCCACCGCCCCGGAGCAGGTCGAACGTACGAGTGGGGCGGCGTCCCCCGCGCCGAAAAACGCTTGGACCGCGCGGGGGTCGGCACGGAAGACTTTCGGGCTCACCTGTTGGTCCGAAAGTACAGGGTTGGGATGGGATCTCCTCAATCGCCCGAAGGATCCCCGAGTAGGGGCTCCGTCTTCCTCGCACTCCGCCACTACGGACGGGAACTGGCCCGTCTTCGCCTGCTGACACTGCCGGCGATGCTGCTGCCCGCGCTCGGCAACGTCGGCATCCAGTACGTCGCTCCGCTCGTCGTCGCCAAGCTCGTCGCCCGGATCGCCGGGGACGGCAGCGCCGCGCTCGCCGTCGGCCCGATGCTGCCGTACGTCCTCACCTTCGCCGGTGTCCTGCTGTTCTCCGAGGCGCTGTGGCGCGTCGGCCTGCACTGCCTGAACCGTCTCGACGCCCGGGGCATCGAGCATCTGTACGTCGTCGGAATGGGTGAACTGTTCGCCAAGGACGCCTCGTTCTTCCACGACAACTTCGCCGGCTCGCTGACCAAGCGCGTCCTCAGCTTCGCCTCCCGCTTCGAGGAGTTCGTCGACACGCTGACCTTCTCGGTCATGGGCAGCCTCGTCCCGCTGGCGTTCGCGTCCGTGGTCCTCTGGCAGTACGAGCCGCTGCTCGTCGTCGGTCTGCTGACGATGATCGTGGTCACCGGGGCCGGGGTGGCTCCCCTGATCCGGCGCCGGCAGAAGCTCGTCGCCCAGCGGGAACAGGCCATCGCCCGGGTCTCCGGACACGTCGCCGACAGCCTGATGAACATGGACACCGTCCGGTCGTTCGCCGCCGAGGAACGCGAGGCCGCCGAACACCGCTCGCGCGTCGCCGAGTCGCGCCGTCTCACGCTGCGCTCCTGGGACTACGGCAACCTGCGCATCGACACCCTGGTCGCGCCGATGTCCGTCGTGACCAACGTCCTGGGGCTGCTGCTCGCGCTCACGCTCGGCGGGGGAGAGATCGGTGTGGAGGCGGTCGTCGTCGCCTTCACGTACTACGCCAACGCCACCCGGATCATGTTCGAGTTCAACCAGATCTACCGCCGGCTGGAGAGCTCGATGACGGAGGCGGCGCAGTTCACCGAACTGCTCCTGGACCCGCCCACGGTGCTCGACCCGCCCGTCCCGGAACCGCTGCTCGGCGAAGCGGCCGACGTGCGCTTCGAACGGGTCACGTTCTCCCACGCGGGCGCGGAGCCGCTCTTCGAGGGACTCGACCTGGCGGTGCCCAGCGGGGCGAAGTTCGGCCTCGTCGGCCGGTCCGGCGGCGGAAAGACCTCGCTCACCCGGCTGCTGCTGAGGATGACGGACATCGACGACGGGAGGATCCTGATCGGAGGACAGGACATCAGCCGGCTGCGACAGGCCGAACTGCGTAGCCAGATCGCCTACGTGCCGCAGGACCCGGCGATGTTCCACCGCTCGCTCCGGGAGAACATCGCCTTCGCCCGGCCGAACGCCACCGAGGCGGAGATCCGCCGCGCGGCCGAGGCGGCGCACGTCACCGAGTTCGCCGACGCCCTGCCCGACGGCTTCGACACGATGGTGGGCGAGCGCGGGGTGAAGCTCTCCGGCGGCCAGCGCCAGCGGGTCGCCCTCGCCCGCGCCATCCTGCGGGACGCGCCGATCCTGCTGCTCGACGAGGCGACCAGCGCCCTCGACTCCGAGAGCGAGATCCTCGTCCAGGACGCGCTGTGGCGGCTCATGGAGGGGCGTACCGCGCTCGTCGTGGCCCACCGGCTCAGCACGGTCGCCACCATGGACCGCCTCGTCGTCCTCGACCGCGGGCGGATCGTCGAGCAGGGCACGCACCAGGAGCTGCTCGCGACGGGCGGCGCCTACGCGAAGCTCTGGCAGCACCAGTCGGGCGGCTTCCTCGACGACAGCCCGGCGGGGGCGGAAGTGAGCTCGTGACGCGTCGATGACGTGCAGGGACGGGGCGACCTGGTACGACTCCCGGTGGATCCCCGGGGCAGCCTCCCGGTCGAGCCCCGGGAGGCGGGCCTCGCGACCTCGCCGACTAGGGTCTTTCGTTTGGATAAGGCCGGATCAGGGAGCGGGGTCTGGTGCCGTGGATCGCAAGGCGGAGGAGGGCGCCATGGCGGAGCCATGGCAACCGACGACAACGCGGCGAGGCGCGGTGCCAGGGCCCGCGAGCCCGGCATGATCCAAACGAAAGGCCCTAGGCTTCCCCCTCCGGAAGTGACGATGTGGGATCAGCACGGGGGTGGGGACATTGCGGCAGGTCCGCGAGGAGGACGGCGCGCTCGACGTGCTCGTCTCCCTGGCCGACAGGGACGACGCGGCGAGGATCCGGGAGCGGATCGGGGTCGAGGAACGCCCCGACACGCTCCCCACGCGCTGGCAGGGCGCGTCCGCCGTCGGCCGTCTGCCGCTCTCCGCCCGCTTCTGGACCCTGGAGGAGGACCGGCCGTACGTCAACGAACTCGTCGTCCAGGCGGGCGGGTTGCCCGGAGCGCTGGAGCTGGCGGTCGTCAACGGCGAGTCCTTCGGGCCCGACCCGTCCCGCACGGTCCCCCTGACCAAGGAGCTGGCCGCGCGCCCCCGCCGGACGGGCGTCGACCGGATCCCCGCGGCGGAACAGATCCCTCTGCTCCGTGCGGCGACGACGATGCGCGCGGGGCACCGGGTCGCTCGCGCCCTCGCCCGCGAGGACTGGCCGGCCGTCGTCGAGGCCGACACCGAGCAGCCGCTGCCCGGGTACGCGCGATGGGCGCTGGCGCTGCGGCCGGACTGCCCCACGGCGCTGCGGGAGCGGTTCGCCGAGCATCCGAGCTATGCGCACCGCATGCGCAGCGCCGGCATCCTCGACAGCCCCGCGGCGTACGCGCGCGAAGGGCGGCCCGCGCGCAGGGTCCTGAGGGACCTGGACACCGGCCGCTGGGCCTTCCCCACCCGCAAGCGGGAGGCCGACGCGGCGCTGCGTCCGCTGGTGCGGGGCTCGTTGGGGGCGAACGTCGAGGCGTGGGCCGTCCTGGCCCAGCTGCTGCCCACATTCACCGGGACCGTTCCCGAGCTGATCGTGACGGCCGGCGCGATCGCCTGAGGCGTCGGCGCTTCGGGGGAGAAGAAGGGGCGGGGCGGCTGGAGTCGAACCAGCGTGTCCCGGTTCTGGAGACCGGTGCGTCTGCCTCTGCGCTACGGCCCCGCCTTGCGAGCGATCCTAGACCAGCGGTGGACGCCGGAAACGCCGTCGCCCGTTGTCGGTGCGGCCTGATAGCAATGGGCGGGTACGGAGGGGGTGACGGGGGACATGGCGTACGGGGAGCGCGGGGGACGGCCTCGCCATGTGGTCGATCTGGCGGACCGGCGCGCGCTGGAGCGGTGGCGACCCGCCGACGAGGCCGTGATCGCGGAGGCCCACCGGCTGAAGGAGGCCGCCCTGCTCGACTTCGGGCTCTCCGGATCGGCGGTGGCCTCCTGGCTGTACGCCAAGTGCCGCCACCAGATACCGACCACGGCGGTCGACACGGCCGCCATGGTGGCGAGCGGCGACGGCACCTGCCTGCTGGCGTACAACCCGGAGTTCTTCGTCTCCCTCGGTCTGGACGGGGTGAAGTTCGTCCTGTTCCACGAGGCCCGGCATCTGGTCCACCGGCATCTGTTCGTGGAGGAGGAGCTCCGGAGCGACCCGGTGTTCACGCTCGCCGCCGAGGTCTCCGTCAACCACGTCGCGATGGTGCGGCTCGGCGTGAGCGAGCTGCCGGCCCGTGACGGGGGTGGACCCGTCGGCATCGACCCGCGCGTCATCCACACCGCCTACCGGGAGGACCTGCTCGCCCACGGGCTGGAGCCTGTGGAGTACGGGGAGTTCATCGCCACCGACATGTCGGTGTACGGAGAGCTGAAGCGGATGGCGCACCCTCCGGTGCCCGCCCCGGCCCTCTGCGTCCGGCTCGGCGACCACGGCCCGGCAATACCCGCCGACCAGGAGATCGTCGACACCCTCGTCTCCTCCGTGCTGCTGAACTCCCTGCTCGCCGCGCGGCGCGGCCACGCGGCGGCCGAGGCGGAGATCGGCGAGCTGATGGACCGTACGGACGGCGCCTCCGAACGGGTCTCCCGCATGTGGGGGCGGCTCGGCGCGGGACTCCTGCGCGGGCGGACACCGCGCACGGGCCGGGTCGACTGGTGGCAGCGCTGGCTGGTGGACGTCGTCGCCTCCAAGCTGCGCGACGGCGAGCGGCTGGTGTACCCGAAGAAGCGGGGCGCGCTGCTCGCGGCCCTCGGCCTCGACCCGATGCTGTCGCGGCGCGGCCCCGTCCGGGACAAGGTCCTGGTCATCGCGTACGACACCTCAGGCTCCATGCCGGACCACGTCGTCACCTGGCTGACCGAACTGGTCGGCGGGATCGACGGCGTGGAGGCCCACTGGCTCTCCTTCGACGCCGTCGTCATGCCGTTCCGCCCCGGCGAGAGGGTGTATGGAGGCGGCGGTACGAGCTTCCAGTCCGTCGCCGACCACGTGGAAGGGCGCACGCTCGTCGACGGGCGCCCCTTCGACCAGACCCCGGACGCCGTCGTGGTGCTCACCGACGGGTACGCACCGCGGATCACCCCGGCCGAGCCCGACAAGTGGATCTGGCTCATCACCGAGGGCGGCGACGACTGGCCCGAAGCCCACACACCCGCGATGGCCTGCCATCGCGTCACGACAGGATCGAGATGACCACGCCCCGCACCGCCCCATGGCGGCCCAACGCCACCTACCCGCAGCCGCCGGAGGGCTGGACCGGGGTGTCGCGTCTGGAGGCCTTCATCGACGCCATGATCGACATGGGGCAGACCGGTCAGGTCTTCGGCGAGCACGGCATCGGCAAGACGGCGACGTTCTTCTCGCACATCACCGAGGCCTACCCGGACACCGAGCTCGTCCTCGTCCCTGCCGCCAACCTCACCCCCGACGACCTGTTGGCCAACGCGCCGGTACGGGACGAGGAGACCGGCCGGCTCGTGCTGCGGCAGCTGATGATGAGCCGGCTCAAGCCGGGCAAGCCGTTCGTGCTGCTCATCGACGACTCGCTGCAGGCCGGGGAGTCGATCCAGTCGCAGCTGATGCAGATCGCCTGCGACTGGACGCTCGGCGGATACGACCTCCGCGCGCTGGGGTGCGTCGGCGTCTTCCTGACCGACAACGAATCCCTCGCCGAGACCGCCGCCCGCCGCAGCGACCTGGCCATCCTGGACCGCATGGTCACCATCCGTATCACCGCGAACGACACGGCCTGGCGGCACAAGCTCGCGGCCACGTACCGCGGCTGGGACCTCGGCGGGGTCTACTCCCTGTGGGCCTCGCTGAGCCCGGGACTGCGCGAGCTGCTCTCGCCGCGCACGGTGGACCACATCCTCGCCAACGCCCAGGAGGGCTTTCCGCTGAGCTGGGGCCTGCCCCTCGTCAACGGAGAGCGGCTGCGGCTCGCCGAGCAGCGCCCCGACGGCCGCCCGGGGCCCAACCGGACCCAGGAGATCCTGGACCGGATCGCGCACGCGCTGGGCGTGACGAACCCGTCCCGGATCGCCGACCCCGTCCGCAGCGTGGTGCGGGCGGCCCTGCGCAACCGGTGGACCGTGCTGCTCCAGGGCCCGCCCGGCTGCGGCAAGACCCAGCTGGTCCGGCAGACGGTCCGCGAGGGCCTCGGCGGGCGGGAGCCCCTGTACTTCTCGCTGCCCGTGACCAACGTCGAGGACCTCTGCGCACCGATCCCGACGCCCGACGGGTCCCTCGACAACCTGCTCGCGGCCGCGTTCACCGGCTCGGAGCCCAAGGCGATCGTCTGGGACGAGTACAACCGCCCCAAGGACAAGGCGGCGTTCGCCAAGCTGATGGAGATCACGCAGGAGTGGTCGCTCGCGGGCCGCCCCATCGAGGGGCTGAAGGCACAGATCGCCGTGCAGAACCCGCCGTACCACCTCGGCCGCAAGCTGCTCGTGGCACGGAACAACATCGCCCAGGCGTCGCGGTTCACGGCCTCGCTGACGGTGGAGCCCGGGGACATCCCGGCCAACGAATGGCTGATCAAGACGTACGGACCGGTCGCCGAGACCGTGCTCGACTGGTGGAAGCACGACATCGACGACGACGGCCGCGCCTGGATCACGAAGCGGACCATCGAGCGGCTCGTGAAGCTCCACCAGCGGGGCCTGCCACTGGAGATGGGGACCGTCTACCTGGGCGACGGCGAGTACGCCCCCGTGCAGCTGACCAGCCTCGTCGACCGGCTGAACAACCGGCCGGTGACGGGCCTGCGCGACCTGGCCCGGCAGGTCGAGGCCTGGGAGACGCGGCTGCGGCGAGCGGCCGACCAGTCCTCCGAGGGCGGCGACGACAGCGACGTGGTGCACCAGATCATCGCCAACGCCGAGCTCTCGCAACTGAAGAAGCACCGCAAGGCGGTGACCCGGCTGGTCGCGCTGCTGCCGCCGAAGCTGCGCTCGACGTACCTCGTCGGCGCCTCGGAGCAGCACCAGCGGTTCTGGATCGAGGTGTTCGCCGCGATGCCGCGCCGGAACGATGCCGACCGCCAGGGCACGGCCGTCTCCTAGGACGTGCCCCGGCGGTCCCGGTTCGGCCGCACCGGATGCCACGGACCTTCTAGTGCGGCGGGGCCGTGCGGTGGACGCTCCGTACCGCCTCGACATCGGCGGAGACCGCCGGCATCGGCAGATGTGCGCTGAAGGCGTCGAGCCGGCGCCGGACGCTGGTCGCGACGCCCTTGCCGAGGACGAACCGCGTCGGCGTGACGGCCCGGGGCGCGGCGTCCAGGATGCGGTGCGCCTCTCGGCTGCGCACGCCCGTGTGGGCGAGGACCAGGTGCGTGAGACGGTGCTCGCGGGCGGCCAGGCTCTCCCCGATCGCCGTCGTCGCGGCCAGGTCGAGGCGGTTGTCCGGCGCGCCCAGGGTCCCGGCGGCCCGGACCCGGCCGAGATCGAGGAGTTCGACGCCCGCGCCGGCCGCCGCCGCGACGAGCCGGGCCGCGGCCTCGGGCCCGATGCCGTTGCTGGCGACGGAGAGCCGGGCCGTACGGCCGTACGGCGCGCGCTCCAGGGCGGCGGCGAGGAGCAGCGCCCCGTCGTCACCCAGCCGGGCGGCCGAGGCGTACAACTCGCCGACCGCACCGGCCGAGAGCAGCGCGGCGAGCGGAGCGGCGCCGGTGCGGCCGAGGGGGTTGCCGCCGACGAAGAGCCGTTCGACGCGGCGCCCGGCGGCCGCGGCCACGAGCAGGGCCTCGGCGAGGACGGCGAGACCCGCCGGGTCGAGGCCGGTCTGCACGAGGTCGAGGGTGCGCAGACCGGACGCCGCGGCCACCAGGTCCGCCGCGGCTCGCCCGCCGGCCGTGCCCAGCGGGTTGCGCTTGAGCCAGACGCCGCTGACGACGTGCTCGGAGGCCCGCAGACTGTCGGCGATCCGGCAGGCGCCGCCCGCCGTGATGCCGTTGCACCCCAGATAGAGCGTCTCGACCCCGGCGCCGACCGTCTTCCCGGCGACGTCCACCGCGCCGTCGTCGCCGAGCCCGTCGGTCCCGAGGAGCAGATGCCGCACCCGGGGCGTGCCCCCGGTGTCGCCGAGGGCCTCGGCGATCAGCGCGGCGCCCTCGGGGCCGAGGGCCTGCTTGCACAGGTCGAGGCGGCCGTCGGGCATCGCCGTACCCGCCG
Source organism: Streptomyces sp. NPDC054975 (assembly GCF_053609105.1). Classification (NCBI taxonomy): domain Bacteria; kingdom Bacillati; phylum Actinomycetota; class Actinomycetes; order Kitasatosporales; family Streptomycetaceae; genus Streptomyces; species Streptomyces sp. NPDC054975. Next base: position 371,757 of record NZ_JBSGWV010000001.1, on the reverse strand, counting down.
GGAAGTCGATCCTCCGCTCGGCGGCCGCGCCGCCGCGCAACCAGTCGAGCAGTGGACCGAGCTCGGCGATCGACCGGGGCAGCACGGGCGGCACGCCCGCGAAGGCCGGTGCCGGTACGTTCTCCGGCTCTGGCTCCGTCACCATTCCGCCTCTTGGTAGTCCTTGAGGAAGACGCCGGCCACGGGCGCCCCGGCCTCCCCGCGCACGATCGGGTCGTACACCCGGGCCGCCCCGTCCACGATGTCCAGCGGCGTACGGAACCCCTCGGCGGCGAGGCGGTCCTTCTTCGGCAGCGGGTTCTCGTCGGTGATCCAGCCGGTGTCGACGCTGCACATGTGCACGCCCTGGGCGGCGAGTTCGGGCCCGCTGGTCCGGGTGAGCATGTTGAGGGCGGCCTTCGCCATGTTGGTGTGCGGGTGGCCCGCCGTCTTGCGCCGGACGGCGAAGCGGCCCTCCACGGCCGTCACGTTGACGACGTAACGGTTCGGCCGGGGCGAGGCGAGCAGCAGCGGCAGCAGCCGGTCCACCAGGAGCGCGGGCGCGAGGGCGTTGACGAGCTGGGTCTCCAGGAGCTCGGCCGGGTCGAGCGAGCCGATCCGGGCCGACCAGGAGTTCACCGGAGCGTGGTCGGGCAGCAGCCCCGCCTCGTCGGCCTCCGCGAGGACCAGCGCGAGCGCGCCGCCCGCGGAGGGGGCCTCCAGCGTCCGCGTCGGCGCGTATCCGGGCGCGGCCCAGGCACCACCGGGGAGTACCGCCCTCTCTCCTGCGGCGAGCAGCGCGTACGACTCCGGCGGGCGGCGCACGGTCTGGGCGGCGTTGTTGACGAGGATGTCGAGCGGTTCCCCGTCCGCGCGGAGCCGTTCGCACAGCCCGAGCACCTGGCGCGGGTCGCGCAGGTCGACGGCGACGACGGTCAGCCGGTCGAGCCAGGCCTCGCTGCCGGGCGCGGCCCGGAACCGGCGGAGCGTGTCGTGCGGGAAGCGGGAGGTGACGAGGAGGTCGACGCCGTCCCGGAGCATCATCAGCGCCAGCTGGAAGCCGATCTTCACCCGGCCCCCGGTGAGCAGCGCCCGCCGCCCCGAGAGGTCGGTGGACAGGCCCCGTCGGGCGGTGTTGTCGGCCGCGCACTGCGGACAGAGCGCGTGGTAGAACGCGTCGGCCTGGTGGTAGGGGGACTTGCAGACGTAGCAGCGCCGGGGCCGCCGGAAGACCCCGACCGCCCCCGCATGCTCGGCGGCCAGCGGGGCGTCCTCGCGCCGGGCGGCCGCGCCGGTCGCCGTCGCGGCCATGACAGCGGCGTCGGCCGCGCCACGGGCCTCCTGACGGGACTTACGGCGCCGGACCCGGCCGTCGCGGGCGAAGGACTCGGCGACCTGCTCGGCGCGGAGCCGTACGGGATCGTCGACGGGCAGGGCGCGGAGCCTGCCGACCGTACGGTGGAAGGCGGCCAACTCCTCGTCGCCGAGCGGCTCGCCGACGCCGGGGCGGTGCTCGCCGGCGGCAGGGCGTTGCTCGCCTTCGAGCCGCTGACCGCCGTCGAGCTGTCGCCCGTCGCCGGTCCGCTGCTCGTCGCCGATCCGCGCCATGTCCGTACCGCCCCCGCAGTCGTTCGTCCGGTGGTCCCGGCCGGATTCGAACCGGCGTGTCCCCTCCGAGCAGGAGGGCGCGACTGCCTCTGCGCTACAGGACCGGGCTGCCCGGACGGTCGGATTCGAACCGACGTGTTCTCGACCTGAGAAGTCGGTGCGACTGCCTCTGCGCTACGTCCGGACAGTCTGCCGATCATACCGGCGACGCGCCGGCCGGCCCGCGCCCGGTACCCCGTACAGTGGGGGCGGGCGCGGCGTGATCACGAGGAGTACGAGTGACCGCGGTGAGTCTTGAGCACGCCACCGTCCCCGCCGACACCGGCGAGGTGACCCTGCTGATAGCCCGCCGGGTGGAGCCCGGCCATGAAGCCGCCTTCGAGCGGTGGGCGAAAGGCATCCTCGACAGCGCGGCCGCCTTTCCCGGCCATCTCGGGTACGGGCTCTTCCGTTCTTCCGGAGGCGACGCCCCCTGGTTCCTCGTCCACCGGTTCCGGGACGCGGAGGCCTGCAGGATCTGGCAGGAGTCGCCGGAGCGCGCGGCGTGGTTCGCCGACTGCCAGGGACATCACCACACCGAGATCGCCCGGCGGAAGCTGACCGGCATGGAGACCTGGTTCGCTAAGCCGGGCTCGACACGGCCCGCGCCGCCTCGCTGGAAGATGGCGATCAGCGCCACGCTGGCGATCTATCCGATCTCTCTCCTCGGCAGCTACCTCCTGGTGCCCCGGCTGACCGCGCTGCCGGTCGTGCTGAGCAGCGCGGTCATCGCCTGTGTCTTCAACGTCCTGATGACGTACGTGGCGATGCCGGCCGTGAGCAGGCTCCTGAGGGGCTGGCTCACCCGCTAGGCGTTCCCGCGTTCAGCCGGCCGTGACCCGTGCCTGGTGGACGCGCAGGTGGAGGGTGGCCAGATCGAGGAGTGGAGTGGGTACGGACAGGGCACGCGCGCGTGCCACCAGGTCGCCGAAGAGGTGCTCGACCTCCGTCGGCCGTCCGGCGACCAGGTCCCGGTAGAGCGAGGGCACCATGGACGAGCCGCTCGCGGTCACGATGCCCAGCGTCGCCGCCCGCTCCGGCTCCGGTACGGGATGCCCGGCCGCGGCCGACACCGCCGCCGCCTCCGCCAGGACGGCCGGGCCCAGCTCCGCACCGCCCGGCACGGCGTTGACCTCCCCGACCGTGCCGCGCATCAGGCTCGTCACCGCGCCGAACGTGGTGATGAAGACCCATTTGTGCCACATGGACCTCACCACGTCCTCCGGCACCAGTACGTCGATGCCGGCCTCGGCCAGTACGGACCGGAACTTCTCCACGCGCGCCGTGGGACCCCCGTCCTGCTCGCCGATCGTCAGATGGGCGAGCGGCGCGAGGCGGACGATGTCCCCGTCGTCGTCGAGGGTGGTGACCACCTTGGCGACACCGCCGAGGACCCGCGCGGCGCCGAAGCGGGCGTTCAGGGCGTCGAGATGGGCGAGACCGTTGAGCAGCGGCACGATCGCCGTGTCCGGTCCGACGGCCGGCGCGACGTCCTCCATCGCCTGCTCCAGGGCGGTGGACTTCACCGAGAGCAGGACGAGGTCGTACGGCGTGGTCAGCGCGTCGGCCGTGACGAGCCGCGGTGCGAAGGACCACTCCTCGTCCCGGCCGACGAGACGCAGACCGCGCTCGCGCAGCACGGCGGCGCGGCGCGGACGGGCCAGGAAGGTGACGTCCTGCCCGGAGCGCGCCAGCAGGGCGCCGAAATAGCCTCCGGTGGCTCCGGCGCCGACGACCAGGATCTTCATGAGTGCGGACCTCTCGGGGAGCGTTGCGCGGTGGATGGTACGAGCAGGGGGCGGAGCAGCCGGTGCGGGCGGGCGAGGGCCGCCGTCACCGGGTCGTCGTCCTCGGCCGCGGGGGCGAGGCCGGGGCCGGGTGCCACGAGGATGTCGCCGACGGGGACCGGTGCCCCGCACCCCGTACAGCGGCCGTCCTCGGCGATCGGCGCGTCGTCGGCGGCGTGGCGGAAGACGCGGCGCGGGCCGCCGCCCGCCCCGTAGAACGCGTCGCCCCAGGACGTGAGCGCGCGGACGGCGGGCCAGAGCGCGACGCCCTTGGGCGTGAGGCCGTAGACCTCGCGCCGTCCGGTGTCCGGCAGCCGGGTGAGGACGCCCGCCTCCGTGAGCATGGCGAGCCGGTCGGCGAGGACGGCGCGGGGGAGGCGGAGATGGGCGGCGAACTCGCCGAACCGACGGACCCCGAAGAAGGCGTCCCGCACGATCAGCAGGGTCCTGCGCTCTCCGACGACCTCCATGGAGCGCGAGAGGGCGCAGGTCTGGCCGCCGTAGTCGCGGGGGAGGGGCATGCGGCGACAGTAGTGCAGAGAGTTCGGTGGTTGAACTCTTTTCCGGGAAAGGGGATGACGGAGAAGGGAGCGGAGGGGGATTAGGCTCGGCGCACGATGAAGACGACCCCACCGACCCGGGAGCCGAAGGCCGACAAGGCGAGCGTGCGACGGCACAATCTGAGCCTCGTCCTGCGCACCGTCCATGACGCGGGCGAGACGACCCGCGCGGCCGTCGCGGCGCGCGTCGGCCTCACCCGCGCCGCCGTCTCCTCCCTGGTCGAACAGCTCCTGGAGCAGGGCTTCCTGATCGAGTCGGGCAAGACCTTCAGCGGACAGGCGGGGCGGCCGGGGACGGTCCTCAAGCCGGCCGACACCGGGCCGGCCGGGCTCGGGGTCGAGATCAACGTCGACTACGTGTCCGTGTGCGTCGTCGACCTGGCGGGAGCCGACCGCGTCCGGGTCACCGAACCCCTCGACAACCGCGCGGCCGAGCCGGCCGAGGTCCTGGCGCGCGCCGCCGCTCTCGCGGCCGAGGCCCTGCGCAGCGCGGCGGAGCGCAACCTGCGCCCGGCCGGGGTACGGCTCGCCCTGCCGGGCCTGGTCTCGCACGGAACGGTCCACCAGGCCCCGAACCTCGGCTGGAACCGCGTGCCCGCCGACCGCCTGTTCGGCGAGGCGCTCGCCGCACTGCGGGCTGCCGGGGCGGCCGACGGGCACGAGCCTGCCGGTACGGCCGGGACGCCGCCCGAACTCGCGGTCACCTCGGACAACGAGGCGAACGCCGCGGCGCTTGCGGAGCTGTGGTGCGGCGCCCTCGACGACGTACGGAGCTTCCTGTACCTCACCGGCGAGATCGGCGTGGGCGGCGCGATCGTCGTGGACGGGGAACTGCTGCGCGGCGCCCACGGCTTCGCCGGCGAGATCGGCCACCTGCCCGTGGACGCCGACGGCCCGCTGTGCCGGTGCGGCTCGCGCGGGTGCCTGGAGCAGTACGCGGGCCAGTCGGCGCTGCTGCGGGCGTCGGGAGCCGCCGGGGTGGAGGAGCTGGCGCGCGCCGCCGACGCGGGGGAGCCCCGGGCGGTGGCCGCCGTGGAGGAGGCGGGCCGGATGCTCGGCCTCGCGCTCTCCGGCGCGGTGAACCTGCTCGATCCCGAGGCCGTCGTCCTGGGCGGGATCTACCCCCGCCTGATGGCCCGTCTCGGCCCGGCCGTCGAGGCCGAACTCGCCCGCCGCGTGGTCTCCGGCCTCTGGACCCCGGACGCGGGACGCCTCCGCACCGCCTCCCCCGCGACTCCGGCGTCCCGGGGCGCGGCCACCTTCGTCATCCGCCAGGTCCTCATGGACCCCTCGACGTACACGGCCTGACGCGCGGCCCGACTCTCATCCCACTCTCACGTGGGACTTATCCAGCCATCACCGCGCGCCCCTAGCTTCGCGCACATGTTCTTCACCTACCTCCGGCGCGAGCTGCGCCGTCGCAGAAAGGCGGCGCTCGTCGTCGCCTCCGGCCTCGCGCTCGGCATCGCGTTGGTCATCGTCGTCAACTCCGTGGCCTCCGGCATGAAGCAGGCCCAGGCCCAGGTCCTCGAGTCCCTCTACGGGCTCGGCACCGATCTGACCGTCACCAAGGCCCGCGAGGAGCCCAAGGCCGGGGAGCAGGCGCAGCGGCCACGGTTCCAGTTCGACGCGAAGGAGGACGGCGAGGAGCAGAGCAGCGACCGGCTGATGGTCCAGGGCTTCGAGACCCTGCCCGCCTCCACCGTCACCACCGTCGCGAAGCAGGACGGTGTCGCCCAGGCCGTCGGCGGCCTCAGCCTCACCAACCTCAAGATCGACGGCGAGTTCAAGCGCGGCGAGTTCAAGCAGGTTCAGCCCGCCCGGCCCGGCGGCCCCGGCGGCGGGAACGGGGGCGGCGCCAACGGGGGCGGCGGCCGCGTCGAGGGCGGAGGCGCCGCCTTCGACGTCAACTCCTTCAGCCTCTACGGCACGGACGTCACCGCCCCCGACCTCGGCCCCCTCACCACCTCCACGATCTCCAAGGGCCGTACCTTCACCCCCACCGAGACCGACGCCAAGGCCGTCGTCGTCGACAGCGCCTACGCCCAGCAGGAAGGCCTCGACGTCGGCGAGACGCTCACGGTCAAGGCGGTGAAGTTCGAGGTCATCGGCATCGCCACCGCCGACAGCGGTCAGGCGGCCGCACAGGTCTACCTGCCGCTCCAGCAGGCGCAGACCCTGTCCGACTCCAAGGACAGGATCACCACCGTCTACGTCAAGGCGACCGACTCGACGCGGATCGAGGCCGTCAAGTCGGCCATCCAGAAGAACGTCACCGGCACCACGGTCACCACCTCCGCCGACCTCGCCGAGACCGTCTCCGGCTCCCTCGACACCGCCGCCAACCTGGCCACCAACGTGGGCAAGTGGCTCTCGTACGCCGTCCTGGTCGCCGCCGTCCTCGTCGCCGGGCTGCTCACCTCCTCGGCCGTCAGCCGCCGGGTGCGCGAGTTCGGCACGCTCAAGGCGCTCGGCTGGAAGAGCGGCCGGGTCACCCGGCAGGTCATGGGCGAGGCGCTCGTCAACGGCCTGATCGGAGGCGCCCTCGGCATCGCCGTCGGCCTCGCCGGCGCGTACCTGGTCACCGCCGTCAGCCCCACCCTGACCGCCGAGCTCGGCGGCGGCGCGCTGACGGGCGGCGGCCGGATGCTCGGCGGCCCCGGCATGAGCGCGGTCCGCGGCGGCGCGGGCAACACCCTCGACATCGCCCTCACCGCCCCCGTGAGCGTCACGACCGTCGGCCTCGCCGTCCTCCTCGCCCTCGGCGGCGGGCTCGTCGCCGGCGGCTTCGGCGCCTGGCGCGCCTCGCGCCTGCGGCCCGCGGACGCGCTGCGCCGCGTCGAGTAGCGGTCGCCGGAAGCCCGAACCCCCTTCACGTATCGCAGGAGTTGCACCATGTACGAACTCACCGGCGTCACCAAGCAGTACCGCAGGGGCCAGGAGAGAGTCGACGCGCTCGACGGCATCGACCTGACCATCAGGGACGGCGACCGCCTGGTCATCCAGGGACCCACCGGCGGCGGCAAGTCGACGCTGCTGCAGATGCTAGGCGGCCTGGACCGGCCCACCTCCGGAAGCGTGGTCCTCGACGGCGTCGATCTGGCCAAACTGCCGGAGAGCCGGCTGACGGCCGTCCGCAGCCAGAACATCGGCTTCGTCTTCCAGTCCTTCAACCTCATCCCCACGCTCACCGCCCAGGAGAACGTGGAGACCGCGCTCGTCCCCCTGGGCATCAAGGCGGGCGAGCGGCGCCAACTCGCGGCGGAGGCCCTGGAGTCCGTCGGTCTCGGCGAGCGCCGGGCGCATCTGCCGTCCGAGCTCTCCGGCGGCCAGCAGCAGCGCGTGGCGATCGCCCGCGCCCTGGTGAAGCGGCCCAAGGTGCTCCTCGCCGACGAGCCGACCGGCAACCTCGACGAGTCGATGCGCGACGAGATCGTGGACCTCCTCGAAGGGCTCTGGAAGGAGCACGGCCTGACCTTCGTGATGGTCACCCACGACAGCGCCATCGCCCGCCGCGCCCCGCGCCTGGCGACGATCCGCAAGGGCCGGATCGCGATCAAGGAAAACCGCCACGCGGAGACGGTGGAGGCGTAGGACCGGCCACCCCGGACCCCCCGGTGATGCCAAGATGTGCGCCATCGCGTACGCACGTACGACTCGCACAACGACCCGGGGGGGTTCGTGGGAACGGGAACGATCGGCACCGCGCTGACCGAGTTGAGATCGGCCCAGAAGTCCGCGAAGGGGGTTTCGCTCTACTCCCGGTTCGTCAACCGTCCGGTAGGACGACTGCTCGCGGCCGGCTCGTACGCGGCCGGACTGACGCCCAATCAAGTAACCCTGATCAGCGCGGCGTTCAGCTTCGCCGCCGTCGCGGGCCTGGCCCTCGGCACTCCGTCCTGGACGCTCGGTCTGCTGGTCTGGCTCGGTCTCGCCGTCGGCTTCGCCTTCGACTCCGCCGACGGGCAGCTCGCCCGGCTGCGCGGCGGCGGCAGCCCGGCGGGGGAGTGGCTCGACCACGTCGTGGACTGCGGCAAGATCACCGCCCTGCACATCGCCGTACTGATCGCCTTCTACCGCCACCCCGACCACTTCGGCACGGACGCCGACGGCTGGCTCCTCGTCCCCCTCGGCTTCCAACTCGCCGCCGTGGTCACCTTCTTCGGCGGACTGCTGACCGAGAAACTCAAGCCCCGCCCGGCGCCCGGCACCCCGGCGGCGGGGCCCTCGACCCTCCGGGCGGTGGCCCTGCTCCCCGTCGACCACGGCGTCTTCTGCCTGGTCTTCCTGCTGCTCGGCGGCGGAACCGCGTTCCGCTGGAGCTACACGGCGCTCGGCGCCGCGAGCACCCTGTTCCTCCTCGCCTTCCTCGCCAAGTGGTTCCGTGAACTCAGCGCAGCCCCTCGCTGATCCCACCCGGCCCACCGGCGGCCGTCTCCGATTCCTGCGTCAGGAGGTCGAGCGCCCGCCGGAGCTGGGTGCTGGAGGTGTGCATCGTGTACGGGAAGTAGACGATCTCCACTCCCACCCCCGCGAAGTCCCGCTCCAGCCGTTCCCCCTTGGGCGTACCGCGCCAGTCGTCACCCTTGAACAGCACGTCGAACCGGACCTGTTTCCAGGTCTCCAGCTTGTCCGGAACCGTCTCCACGAAGGCCGCGTCGACGTACTTCACGTTGCGCACGATCTCGAGCCGCTCGACCAGCGGGATCACCGGCCGACGTCCCTTGGCCAGCTCCGCCATCTCGTCCGAGACCACCCCCGCCACCAGGTAGTCGCACTGACTGCGCGCGTGGCGAAGGATGTTGAGGTGTCCGATGTGGAAGAGGTCGTATGCCCCCGGTGCGTAGCCGACGCGATACGGCCTGCCTGCGGTCATGTGTGAATCCCCCCAGGTGCGTTCGCACTCCCCAGCGCGAAGGAGTTCCGACGATAGCGTGCACGTTCCGTTGAGAGTGGGTGAACGACTAGGGTGAAGTCCGATTCGCGCACGGGGGAGAGGGGCGGTCGCGAATGGCTGAAGTGACTTCCGAGGAGAGCGACTTGGGGATGCCGACAGGACGCAGACGCCTGCTTCTGGTCTCCACCAACTACGCTCCGGAGCACGCCGGGATAGGCCCCTACGCCACCCAGATAGCCGAGCACTGGGCGGCGAGCGGCCACGAGACCCACGTCCTCGCGGGGATGCCGCACTACCCCTCCTGGACCCTCGACCCGGCCTACGCCAGGGTCTGGCGCCGCACCGAGGAGCGTGCCGGAGTCGTCGTCCACCGTCGGCGCCACACCGTTCCCGCCCGCCAAACCGCCCTGAAACGTGCCACGTTCGAGGCGAGCGTGCTCGCTCACGGACTCCTCGCGCCGCCCTCCATGGCCCGGCCGCACGCCGTCCTCGCCCAGATGCCCAGCCTCGCCGGGGGCATCATCGGCGCCCGGCTCGCGGCCCGTTGGCGCGTTCCGTACGTTCCCGTCGTCCAGGACCTGATGGGCGCGGCCGCCGCGCAGAGCGGCATCCGGGGCGGAGACCGCGCCGCCGCGCTCGCCGCTCGCGCGGAGACGTACGCCCTGAGCCGCGCCGCGCTGGTCGGCGTCATCCACGAGACCTTCGTCGACAAGGTCGCCGCCATGGGAGTCGACCGGCGTCGTATCCGGCTCGTCCCCAACTGGTCCCACGTGCCCCGACCTTCCGGCTCCCGCGTCGAGACCCGTCGGCGGCTCGGCTGGGGCGACGGCGAGACCGTGGTCCTGCACTCGGGCAACATGGGCCTCAAGCAGGGGCTCGACGTCCTGGTCGAAGCGGCCCGGCGCGACCCGAAGATCCGGGTCGTCCTGCTCGGCGACGGCAACCAGCGCGCCCACCTGGAGCAGTTGGGCGCCGGCATCCCCAACCTCGACTTCCTGGCGCCCGTCGGCGACGACACGTTCCCCGACACCCTCGCCGCGGCGGACGTCCTCGCCGTCACCCAGCGCGCCTCCGTCCTCGACATGAGCGTGCCGTCCAAGCTGACCTCGTACTTCGCCGCCGGACGCCCTGTCGTCGCCTCCGTGGCCGCCGAGGGCGGCACCGCCCAGGAAGTCCTCCGCTCCGGCGCCGGAGTGCTCGTACCTCCGGAAGATCCCGACGCGCTGCTGGCCGAGATCCGTAGACTCGGCGAGGATCCGGCGGCCGCCGAAGCGCTCGGCGCCCAGGGGCCCCGCCACGTCGAGGCCCATCTGACCCGAGCGGCCGGTCTCGCCCGGATCGACGCACTGATCGACGAGGCTCTGGGGGGTCCGGGCACGTGACACACACGCACGTCACCGCGGTCGAGGACGACGAACCGGAGCTGCTGCGCGACCAGTTCCGCCAACTCCTGCGCTACCGCGCGATCATCGGCGCCGGCATCGGCATCGGACTGCTCGGCGGCGTCTGGTTCGGGATGTCGAACGCCGACACCTACGTGGCCACCAGCCAGGTCGTCCTGCGCGCCCCTGTCAACGACCCCTTCAACCCCAGCATCTCCCAGGAAAAGACCCTCAACATGGGGTCCGAGCGGCAGACCGCCCTCAGCAGCAGCGTCGCCGAACAGGCCGCGAAGAAGCTCGGCTGGACCGGCACCGTCGGCCGGCTGCAGAAGGACCTCCAGGTCACCAACCCGCCCCAGAGCCAGGTCCTGCAGTTCACCTACACCGCCGACTCGCCCCAGGCCGCCGCCGACCGTGCCAACGCCGTCACCCAGGCCTATCTCACCCTGCGCGAGAAGCAGTGGACGGACCTGCGAGCCACCATGCTCGCCGGGCAGCAGCGGCAGCTCGACGAGGTGGCCAAGAAACACGACCAGAAGACCAAGGAACTCGACCGGATGCCCGACGGGGCGGCCCGCGACGCCGAGTACGGCGTCAAGACCAACCTGCTCAACCGCATCAACGAACTCGACGCCCGGATCAGCCAGCTCAAGTCGCTCGACATGTCGCCCGGCACCGTCATCCGCGTGGCCACCGCCCCCGGCTACTCCGACGGCCCCGGACTGCCCATGAGCCTCGGCCTCGGCGCCCTCGTCGGCGTGGCGCTCGGCCTGCTCGCCGCCTGGGTCCGGCTCGTCTTCGACCCCGCGCCGCGCTCCGCCGGCGACGTGGCCCGCGCGGTCCGCGCCCCCGTCCTCGGCACCCTGCCCCGAGGCGCCACCGACGTCCTCCTCGCCGACGACCACACCGACGCCCGGGTCGCAGAGGAGTACCGCTCCGTCGCCTTCCGGCTCGCCTACGACCAGCGGTTCGCCGACCGCAGACGCCTGCTCGTCGTCGCCCCGCGCGGCTCCAACGAGGCCGCCGTCGCCGTCGCCTCCCACCTCGCCGCCTCCTTCGCCGAGACCGGCAAGGACGTCCTGCTCATCGAGGCCGACCTGCGCGACCCCACCCTCAAGGGCCGCCTCCGCGCCCACGCGGCTTCCGCGCCGCGCTGGAGCAGCCCGGTGGAGAGCGGGGAGAGCGAGGAGAGCGGCTGGCCCAGCAGGCGCCAACTCTCCGTCGACGCGGGCGAGTCGGGCTCCTTCGGCCTCGTGCCGGGCGAGCGGGTACGGAACGTGGCCCGCGCCCTGACCGGCCCCCGCGTGACCCGGCTCATCGCCGAGGCCGACTCGCCGAACGCCACCGTCGTCGTCCTCGCCCCGCCCGTCCTCAACTACGCGGACGCCCTCGCGCTCGTCGACCGCGTCGACGGCGTCCTCGTCGTCTGCGACCCGCGCTGCGTCCACCGTACGGACCTCCAGCGCATCCGGGAGCTGATAGCGGGCGCGGGCGGTACCGTCCTCGGCGCCGTCGTGCACACCTCGGGCCGACGCCGCCGCGCCGCCAGGCAGGCCGGCCGTCGCGGGTCCGGCAGGGGCGAACGGTACGCGCCCCCGCCCGGTACCGAGGAGTTCGCCGCCGAACCCGAGCAGATCCTTCTCGGCGACGGCAGCGACACCGTGGCCCTGCGCTCGCTCCGCGCGGAGGACCTACGCGGCCGCGACATCCGCGCGGGCGACCGTTGAGACGTGCCGTGACCGTCGCCGCCTCGGTCCTGGACCAGGCGGCGGCCAGTCTCACGAACATCGCCGTCCTGGTGATCGCGGCGCGGGCCTCCAGCGCGGACGGCTTCGCCGCCTTCTCCATGGTGTACATCGTCTTCACCGTGCTCCTCGGCCTCTGTGCGGCCTTCGTCGGCCAGAGCGTCGTCCTGGAGAAGGGCGAGGACCACGAGGTCGGCGCGGCGGTCCGCTCCGCCGTCACGTTCACCGCCGCCGCCTCCACGGCCACCGGGCTCCCCCTCCTGGCGGTCGGCGCCCTCATCGGCGGCCCCACGGGCCTCGCCGTGCTCGCCCTCGGCGCGGTCCTTCCGGTCGTCCTCGTCCAGGACGGCCTGCGCTACGGCTTCTCCGCACTGCGTCGGCCGCACCGGGCCCTCGCGGCCGACCTGCTCCGCCTCGCCTGCGTCGTACCGGCGCTGCTGCTCCAGCCGCACGGCAGCTCACCGGCTCGCCTGGTCCTCGTCTGGGGCCTCTCCGCGCTGCCCGCCGCCCTCCTCGGGCTCGCCCTGCTGTACCCGTCCGTACGCAACCGGCCCGGGGCACCCCGCCGGTATCTGCGCGGGGACCACCTCGGCCGGCGGTTCGCCGTCGAGTTCGCCGTCGGCAGCGGCTCCAGCCAGCTCGCGGTCCTCGGCCTCGGGCTCTTCGCGAGCCCGCTCGTCGTCGGCGCGCTGCGCGGCGCGACCACCCTCTTCGGCCCCCTCAACACGCTCTTCACCTCGGTCAACGCCTTCGGACCGCCACTGCTCGGCCGGACCGGCTCCCCTCGCGCGACGGTACGGGCCGCTGCCGCGCTCGCCGCCGTCCTCGCCCTCGTCGCACTCGGCTGGGCGGCCGTCCTGTACGCCCTCCCCGACCGCGTCGGCCGCCAACTCCTCGGCGCCACCTGGCAGTCCACCGCCGCCCTGCTGCCCGCCACCGGCAGCCAGTACGCGGTGATGGCGGCGGGCACCTGCGCCCTGGTCACCCTGCGCGTCCTCAGCCCCCGCGCCACCCTGTCCGTACAGGTCGTCTTCTCGCTGCTGTCCGTCGCCCTGATGCTCGCCGGACACGCCCTCGCCGGCGCCCCCGGCGCGGCCTGGGGCCTGGCGGCCGGCTCGGCGCTGAAGGCCCTCGCCGCCTGGACCCGTGTGGCGCGCACCCGTCCCGAGCCCGCCGCGCCCAGGCCGGAGGATCAGAGCAGCGCCGCGCCCTTGTCCTGACGCCACGTGGTCACCAGGGCGATGCAGATCAGCGCGATCGCCACCCGGCCGGAGGCCTGGAGCAGCGGGCCGCGCAGCAGGATGAAGGAGTAGCCCGCCACCAGCGGCACCACCAGGGAGATCAGACTGCCCGGCGGAGCCCTGCGGGTGCCCCGGCGGGCGAACCGCCCGTCGACCCGGGCCGCCGCGTAGCCGAGCCCGGTCATCCCGGCGGCCATGCCCACGGCCCCGAAGTCGATCCACAGCTCTGCCCAGACGGGGGAGGAGAGATTGGTGTTCACCGTCCCCATCCACTGGCCCACCATCACCCCGGTGTCGCGCGGCTTGCCCGGCCACACGGAGCGCGGGACCGCGAAGAACACGGACCCGGCCAGCTGACGGCCGTACCGGTGCCGGCTTCCCGAGTTCACGAGCGTGATGGTGTTGGCGAACATGCCCACCTGGTCGTAGTCCTTGAGGGCCAGCGGCTCCAGGACCGAGGTCGTCTCGACCGGCCGGTAGTTCTTCTCGTCGTACCGGAAGCGGTCGGAGAACGGGAAGACGATCAGCGCCATGACCACGCCCAGGCTCAGCGCCGACCGGTACATCGCGGCGCTCACCGGGAAGAGGGTGAAGAGCAGCGAGAACATGACCGTGAGGAACCAGTACCGGGGATTGGAAATGGAGTTGTTCACCACCAGGTTGAGCAGAACCAGGGCCAGGAACACCGCGACCACCAGGGGGCGGCGCCTGGCCCGGCGTGAGGTCACCAGCCAGCGGCAGTACACCAGCAGCGCGAAGAGCGCGGGCACGGTCCCGAAGCCCCGCAGGAACGCCTGGCCGGCCTGCGAGTCCGCCTGGGAGACGCCCGCCTCCTCGATCCCCGCGATGATCTCCTGACGGCTGGAGAAGAACACGGCGGGCCCGCCGAGCTTGACGACGAACAGACCGCTGCACACGAACGCGAGCAGCACGAGCAGATACAGCCGCCGACGGTGCACCAACGCGGGCCGCGCCTCGCTGCGTCGGGACATTCCCGCGCGGCCGCGGGCCAGCAGGGTCCCCACGTCGAACGCGGCGCAGCCGACCAGGACCAGGGCGACCGCCATGGTCAGATCGGAACGCGGACCCACCACCGGTGTCGGCACGCGGCCCAGGACGGCCTGGGCGAGCGGCGCCACCCCCATCGCCATGTAGACGAAGAGCCAGAACGACCCTTGCAGCAGCTTGCGCCGGGTGGTGAGGATCATCGCCGACAGCCGGGCCCCGGCGTACATCGTCAGCGCGATCTGGAGGTAGTACGCGGCGTCGTGCACGCCCGCACCGGGCTGAATCGCCACCAGCAGCGGAAGGAACACCGTGAAGCCGAGCACCAGCGGGATCGACAGGGCTCGCGACAGCAGCGTGCGCGGGGAGACGGCGGGCGCCAGCAGCAACGGCGCCGGCGCGGCGGGTTCCGGTCGTGCCGGGGTCCGCGAACCGTGTACGTCGGTCGTCATCGCGCCCCCTGAAGCCCGGGAGCCACGGCTCCGCGGACGTCGAAGTCCCCACCCCGGCCCATCACTTCGCGCCAGTCTAGCGACGCCCCCCTGTCATCTCCTGTCAACCGATAGTCTGAACGCCGGGCGTCCGGGGAGGCGCCGGTGGGGGTGAACTCATGCGGAATCTACCGGCCTTCACACTGGCCGGATACGACAAGGGCCGCGGCAGACTCGTGCAGGCCCTCTGGTTCGCGGTGATGAACACGCTCTTCATGGCCTGGTTCTGCCCGGCCCGGCTGCGGGTCGCCCTGCTCCGGGCCTTCGGCGCGACCATAGGCGACGGCGTGCTCATACGGCATCGGGTCAGGGTCCTGTGGCCCTGGAAGCTGACGGTCGGCGACCACACCTGGATCGGCGAGGGCGCCTGGCTGCTCAACCTGGAGCCCATCACCCTCGGCGCCCATGTCTGCGTCTCCCAGGAGGCGTTGCTCTGCACCGGGAGCCACGACCACCGGGCCGCCGACTTCCGCTATCGCAACGCCCCGATCACGGTCGAGGACGGCGCCTGGGTCGCGGCCCGCGCCACGGTCCTCGCCGGTGTCACCGTCGGCCGGCACGCGGTCGTCGCCGCCGGTACGACGGTGCACAAGGACCTCCCGGAGCTGACCCTGCACACGGCCGAGGGCCGCCGGCCGGTTCCGGTGCCCGCGTGAGTGGCCTCAGGGTCCTGCACGCGGTCACGCTGCACAGCCCCACCCACGCCTTCGGCGGACCGGTCAGGGTCGCCGTGAATCTCGGCCGGGGCCTCGCCGCCCGCGGCCACCAGGTCCGCCTCACCGCCCTCGGCGACGGCTTCCCAGGCCCCCTGCCCACCGAGGTCGACGGTGTGCCCGCCCGGCTCTACCAGGCCCGCTCCGTCCTTCCGCTGGGCTTCAGCGGCATCACCTCGCCCGCCCTGCTCGCCGGAGCCGGCGCGCTGGTCAAGGACGCCGACGTGGTCCACGTCCACCTCGCCCGGGACCTCGTGACCCTGCCCGTCGCCCTGGCCGCGCTCCGCGCCGGCCGCCCGCTCGTGCTCCAGACGCACGGCATGGTCGACCCGAGCGACAAGCCCCTCGCCAAGCTCCTGGACGCGGTAGCCGTCCGGCGCGTCCTGCGCGGGGCCGCCGCCGTCCTGTACCTGACCGACCACGAGCGGCGCGACCTGGACGCGGTCGTGGGCGGCCCGCTCACCGCAGCCGTACGCCTGGTCAACGGCGTACCGGCCCAGGAGCCGCGTCCCGCCCCGACCGGGCCGCCGCGGATCCTGTACGCGGCCCGGCTCCAGTCCCGTAAGCGGCCGACCGACTTCGTGGCGGCCGTCCCGGAGATCCTGCGCCACCATCCCGACGCCACGTTCGTCCTCGCCGGCCCCGACGAGGGCGAGCGGGCGGCCGTGGACGCGCTCGTCGCCGCACTGGGCGTCGGCGACCGGGTGAGCCTGCCCGGGCCGCTGACCTCCGCGCGGATGCTCGACGAGCTGCGCCGGGCGAACGTGTACGTCCTGCCGTCGGTCGACGAGCCCTTCCCGATGTCGGTCCTGGAGGCCCTGTCGGTCGGCACCCCGGCCGTCGTCACGACCTCCAACGGCCTGGCCCGCGACATCGCGGCGGCGGGCGCAGGCCGGGTGGTGGAGGACGCGGCGGGCCTGGCCCCGGCCGTCTGCGCGCTCCTGGAGCCGGGCGAGAACGACAACGCGTCGGTGGCGGCCCGGAAGCTGGCCGCGGAGGCGTTCTCGATGGACGCGGTCCTGGACACGCTGCTCGGGGTCTACGAGCGGGCGACGGCGACCGCCGCCCGCACGTAGACCCCGTACGCACCGCTACGCGGGCAGCCAGGCGTAGCACCCGCTGGAGGTGAACTCCCGCGCCCCGGCGGGCACGCGGGCCCGCACCGGGCCTTCGGACCCGGTCGTGGGACCGGAGGCGAGGACCGCGCCGTCCGCGCCGAGCGCCTGCCAGGTGCAGGCGGGGTTGGTGGTGAGGGCGCGGTAGCTCCCGGCCTTCGGCGCCTTGACCGTCCCCTCGCCGAAGCCGGTCCTCGCCGCCGTGAGCAGGGGCTGCTGATCGGTGCAGAGATGGGTGATCACCGCCTCGGCGTCAGGGATGTCCCCGGCGAGGATCGCGCCGACGGCCGCGTCCTTGTCCCTCTTGGCGGTGCGCTCCAGACGCTGACAGGACTCCTGGCCGGTCTGGAGCACGGCGGCCGGGTCCGTGTTCTGCGGGACCCGCCCGCTGAGGTACTTCTTCTCCTTCTCCGTGAACGAACCCGTGACCGGCTTGAGCGCCGAGTCGGGGACGACCGGCCCCTTGGTGGCGGACGGTGTGGGACCGGTCGGCACGGCTTCGGCCTGCCGGTCGGGCACGGCCGCCGACCGGGTGGGACCGCCGGCCTTCGGCGCCCCGTCCGCATTCCCGCCCTTGCCCTCGGAGGAGCAGGCGGTCAGGGCGAGCAGCGCGGTGAGTACGGCCACCGCCGCGGCGGGGCGCCGGTGATGAGGTCGACGCATGAGGGAACTCCCGTGGTACGTCGGATGCGGGGCCCGGCCGACCGGGCCCCGCATCCGTGATGGAGGAACGGCGACCGGTTACGGTGCGCCGAAGGTCAGCACCAGCTGCGGAGTGCCCTCCGCCGCCGTCGCCTCGGACGACCAGAGCCACAGCGGGTCGGTCCCGGTGCTGGTCAGCGCCAGGCTGTAGGAGCTGCCGAGCGCCGCCGAGACCGCCGAGGTGTCCAGCGGGGCCGAGTAGAGGGTCGAGCCGTCCACGGCCCCTTGAAGCGTCCCGACCGGATCCGGGCCGAGGGCCGGCCGGTTGTTGTACGTCACCGAGTCCTCGGTCCAGGCCCCCGTGACGGGTACGACCGACGTGGAGTCGGCCGAGCCCGCGCCGGTCATCGTGGTCGTCTTCACCGCGAGCCGGACGCTCTTGAGGACCTTGCCCGCCGGAGCGGCGGGCAGCGGGAACCGCAGGTACGACGCGTACGCCGAGGTGCCGCGGACGGCGAGCGAGCTGGACGTGCCGTAGTTCGTGCCGGGCGCACCCGCGTTGGCGTAGGTGTCCTCCGAGGCCGTGACGGTGGTGACCGTGTCGGCCGGGGCGGAGGCCAGGCTGTAGTGCTGAGCCACCTGCGTGCCGGTGAGCGCCGACGGGTAGACGGCGGCCTCGTCGAGCTGGCCGGCGAAGAAGGTGCTCGTCGGACGCAGTGGCCACCCGCTGAGGTTGTCGGAGCCGACGTGCCAGTAGCCGTCGAACTGCTGGTTGGTGGAGACGCTGTTGGAGCCGACCAGCTTGCCGTCGACGTACAGCCGCATGCCTTCCGGGCCCTGGGTGCCCACGGCGTGGTGCCAGGCGCCGTTGTTGAACGAGCCGAACGAGGTCAGCGTGCGGGCAGAGCCGTTGTACACGCCGAACACGATGTTGCCGGTGTTGGTCATGTAGAGGTGCTTGTCGTAACTGCTGCTGTTACGCGTGGTGTTGTTGCCGAAGCCGATCAGCTTCCCGCCGCGGTTCGTGGTGGTCTTGAACCAGGTCTCGACGGTGAAGGGGCCGGTGACGGTCTGCCGCCGGTCGCTGTGGATCTGCTCGTCCGTGCCGTTGAGCGCGACGGCCGTGGAGGCGCCGGAGACGGCGCCCGGGGTCTGGCGCAGCGCGGGGGCGTTGACGTACAGACCGCTGTTGTTGCTGGAGTGGGAGGAGTCCGCCGCGTACGGCGTGGTCGACTCGTCGAAGCGCCAGTACAGCGAGGCCCCGTCGGCGATCACGCGCGAGGCGTAGGGCTCGGGGGAGGTCGGCACGGTCACGGTGGCCGTCGCGGAGAGCGCGCTGGTGTTGCCGGCCGCGTCACCGGCGGTCACCCGGTAGCTGTACGTCTGGCCCGGGGTGACGTCCGTGTCCTTGATCGACACCTGGGGGCGCGCCCAGTGCAGCGAGTCGCCCTGGACAGTCGCGATCGGTGTCGCGGCACCGTTGCGGTAGACCTTGTACGTCAGCTTCGAGTCGTCCAGGTCAAGGCTCGAACGCCAGCGGACCTGCACCGAGTTCGGGCCGACGGCGGCGGCGCTCGCGACCGGGACGGTCGGCGCGCCGGTGTCGGGGCCGGAGGCGAAACGGGTCAGACCCTGCGCCGGTGCTCCGTTGGTGGTGGTGAACTCGCCGCCCACCCACAGGTACTTGGTGGAGCCGGTGCCCGAGATGGTGAAGGCGCGCGGACCGATGCCCTCGCCGATGCCGTCGTTGGTGTCGGGGAACCAGCCGAGCTTGCCGGTCGACGTCGTCGGCTGGGCGAGCAGGTGGTAGCGGCGGCCGTCGGGGAACTCGCCGACGCTGGCGCAGTCGTGGGCGTGCGAGGCGCTGTAGAGCACGCCCTCGTAGGAGCGGACGGCCTGGGTGGCGCCCAGGCAGGTGTCGCGCCAGCGCTGCTCGAAGTTCGAGAGGTTCAGGGCGATCCGGCCGTCGAAGCCGCCGGTGCCCTCGTTGGCGGTGTAGAAGCCGGTGGCGTCCGTCTCGATGTCCTTGACGACGGAGCTCGACTGGATGAAGCCGGGGTACGCCTTGGCCACGGCGCCGGTCGTGGCGTTCACCACGGCCAGGGCGTGCGAGCTGGCGCCGTTGACGGTGAAGAAGTCGCCCCCGAGCAGGACGTGCTGTCCGTCCGGGGTCACCTCGACGGCGCGGCCCGGCTCGTCGGCGTTGGCGGTGAACGGCAGCAGCTCCCCGGCGGTGGTGATCGCCGCGAACCGCTGCCGGGTCTGCCCCTCGACGGTGCCGAAGTCGCCGGCCGCGTAGATGGTCGAGTCGGTGACGGCGAGCGCCCGCACGGTCGCGGGGAAGCTCGGGGTGAAGGATGCCCTCGGCGTGCAGGTGGCGATGTCGATGGCGGCGAGGCTGGAGACCGGAGTGCCGTTGACGGCGCCGAAGTAGCCACCCGCGTACAGCGTCTTCTTGTCCGGCGAGACCACGAGGGTCCGCACGGTCGCGGTGCCGCTGCCGACGGTGAAGGAGAGGGTGCAGTTGGTGGGCGCGCCCGTGGCCGCGTCCATCGCCGCGAAGTTGACGGCGCTCCGTGGAGTGCCGGCGCCGCCGTCGGGCGGGCGCACCTCGGAGAAGGTGCCGCCGACGAAGACGGTGTCGTTCGCCTCGGCCAGTGCCCAGACGACACCGTTGGTCTGCCAGGTCGGCAGATCGTCCGCGGTGAAGGCCACCGGCGGCGTCAGGGCCGCGGCCGTCGGGGCCAACGAGCCTCCGGCCCCGGCCGCGACGGTCAGCACGAGGGCAGCAGTGAGCCCCCAGGATCTACGCATGTTCCCCCCAGGCGTGATAGCCCAGTCAATGTGGCGTGAAGTGGTGCAACTGCCATGTGATGAATGCGAACTGTACGACGAAGTGACAACCAGAAAAGGCCACTTGGTGAATCTCGTACCGTCAGGCCTCGCGGTCGCCCGGGTCGCCACCGCCCCGAGGGACCCTGCCGCGCCGGAAGCCGCAGCTCAGCGGTCGATGCGCACCGTGACCCCGGCCAACTGCTCCTCCACGAGCCGGACATCGGCGTCGACCATGATCCGGGCCAGCTCCTCCACCTGGACGGTGGGCTGCCAGCCGAGCAGCTCCCGCGCGCGGCTCGCGTCCCCGATCAGCGCGTCCACCTCGCTGGGCCGCTCGTACTTGGGGTCGTACCGGACGTGCTCGGACCAGTCGAGCCCCGCGTGTGCGAACGCCGTCTCCACGAACTGGCGTACGGTCGAGGGGACTCCGGTCGCCACCACGTAGTCGGTCGGCTCGTCCCGCTGGAGCATGCGCCACATCGCGTCGACGTACTCGGGGGCGTACCCCCAGTCGCGTACGGCGTCGAGGTTGCCCAGGTAGAGCCGGTCCTGCAGGCCGGCCTTGATCCGGGCGACGGCCCGCGTCACCTTGCGGGTCACGAAGGTCTCACCCCGGCGCGGGGACTCGTGGTTGAACAGCACTCCGTTCACGGCGAACATGCCGTACGCCTCGCGGTAGTTGACCGTCGTCCAGTACGCGAAGACCTTCGCGGCGCCGTACGGGCTGCGCGGATGGAAGGGGGTCTGCTCGTTCTGCGGCGGCGGGGTCGCGCCGAACATCTCGGAGGAGGACGCCTGGTAGATCCGCGTGTCGATGCCGCTCGCCCGGATCGCCTCCAGGAGCCGCAGCGCGCCCAGGCCGGTCACGTCACCCGTGTACAGCGGGGCGTCGAAGGAGACCCGCACATGCGACTGCGCGCCGAGGTTGTAGACCTCGGCGGGGCGGATGTCGCGGAGCAGGTTCACCAGCGCCACACCGTCCGAGAGGTCCGCGTGGTGCAGGACGAACGAGCGGTTCGCCTGCTGCGGGTCCTGGTAGATGTGGTCGATCCGCTCGGTGTTGAAGCTCGACGAGCGGCGGACCAGTCCGTGCACGGTGTAGCCCTTGGACATCAGCAGTTCGGCCAGGTACGAGCCGTCCTGCCCGGTGACGCCGGTGATGAGCGCGGTCTTGCCCATACGTGCTCCCCCTCTCTGACGGGCCGGCCCTCAGCCGGTCCGTGTCATGCGGATATGGTGCGTTACAGGCCTGAATTCCCGATCTGGTGTACTGCGGCGCCGGTCGGCCTGGCATGATCCGGGCCATGACTGAATCGACGAGCGCCTCCCTGAGCGCATCGATGTCGTACCTGCCCGAGCGGGCCCGGATATTCGTCGCGGGACACCGCGGCCTCGTGGGTTCCGCGATCGCCCGCCGGCTCACCGCCGACGGGCACGAGGTGATCACCAGGACCCGCACCGAGCTCGATCTGCGCGACGCCGAGCGGACCGCCGCCTTCCTCGCGGCGACCCGCCCCGACGCCGTCGTGCTGGCCGCCGCGAAGGTCGGCGGGATCATGGCGAACAGCACCTACCCGGTGCAGTTCCTGGAGGAGAACCTCCGGATCCAGCTGTCCGTCGTCGCCGGCGCGCACGCCGCGGGCGTCCGCCGCCTGCTCTTCCTCGGCTCCTCCTGCATCTACCCACGGCTCGCCCCCCAGCCGATCACCGAGGACGCCCTGCTCACCGGGCCGCTGGAGCCCACGAACGAGGCCTACGCGCTGGCGAAGATCGCCGGGATCGTGCAGATCCAGGCCTACCGGAAGCAGTACGGAGCGCAGTACGTCTCCGCCATGCCGACCAACCTCTACGGCCCCGGCGACAACTTCGACCTGGAGAGCTCGCACGTCCTGCCCGCCCTGATCCGCCGCTTCCACGAGGCCCGCGAGGAAGGCCGGGAGGAGATCACCCTCTGGGGCTCGGGCACCCCCCGCCGCGAGTTCCTGCACGTCGACGACCTCGCCGCCGCCTGCGCCGTCCTGCTGCGCGGCTACGACGGCGACGAACCGGTCAACATCGGCTGCGGTGAGGACCTCACCATCCGCGAACTGGCCGAGGCTGTCGCTGACGTGACGGGCTATCAGGGCAGGATCTCCTGGGACACGAGCAAGCCCGACGGCACCCCGCGCAAACTCCTCGACGTGTCCCGGCTCACCGGCCTCGGATGGAAGCCGGCCGTCGCGCTGCCGGACGGGATCGCCGCCACCTATGCCTGGTGGCGGGAACAGCACTGATCTCATGCGGCGGCCGGCCCGTCAGTACGCTCCGCGACCGTCGACGACGGCGCGGAACGTACGGGCCATGACATCCACGTCGCTGGTGAACGACCAGTTGTCCACGTAGTGCAGATCGAGCTCCACCGTCTCGTCCCACGACAGGTCCGAACGCCCGCTGATCTGCCACAGCCCGGTCATCCCCGGCCGCACGGCGAGCCGGCGCAGTTCCACGTCCCCGTACCGCTCCACCTCCTCCGGCAGTGGCGGACGCGGCCCGACCAGCGACATCGAACCGAGCAGGACGTTGATCAGCTGGGGCAGCTCGTCGAGCGAGGTGCGGCGCAGCAGCCGGCCCACCCGGGTCACCCGCGGATCGCGGCGCATCTTGAACATCAGCCCGTCGTGCTCGTTGGCCCGCTCCAGCTCCGCCCTGCGGGCGTCGGCGTCAAGGAACATCGTGCGGAACTTCCACATCACGAACGGCACCCGGCCCTGGCCGATCCGCACCTGCCGGTAGAACACCGGACCCTGCGAGCCGAGCCGCACGGCGGCGCCGATGACCAGAAACACCGGCGACAGCAGGAGCAGACCGAGCGCCGCGCCCGCCCGGTCCATCACGGACTTCAGGACGGTCTGGACCCCGCTGCGCAGCGGCGGAGCGACCCGCAGCAGCGCGAGCCCGGCGGCCGATGTGGTCTCCAGACGTTTGACCGCGCACTCCACCAGGCCCGGGGCCAGGGCGAGTTCGGTACCGGCGTCGTGCAGCCCCCAGGACAGACGGCGCAGCCGTTCGCCCGCCATGCGGGGGCCGGCCGCGACGAGAACGATGTCCGCCTCCAGCTCACGGGCGGCGGTGAGGACGTGGCAGGTGTCGCCGTCGGCGGTCTCCGGCGGCTCGGTCCCCAGGCGCGCCGCGACCGGAGCGCCGGTACGGACCGGTCCCTCGCCGATCGCGACCACGCCGACCACCACGTACGGGTGATCGGTCCGTCCCGCGAGATGCTCGGCGACGTCCCCGGCCGCCGTGGGTTCGCCGAGGACCAAGACACGGGTGACCACCTGCGCCTCCCGGCGAGCGGCCACCAGGTGATGCCACGTCAATTTCACGCAGGCAAGCGTGAGTACGGGCGCCGGAAGCAGTACGGCGAGGCAGAGCAGAGCCGGGTGGTGCAGATCGGCGGCGGCCCGCAGGACGGCGAGGACGCCGAGCAGGATCAGCCAGTCGTGCAGCACGGGCAGACTGCCCCGTGACTCGCCCAGTTCGCGCCGCGCGTACCTCCGGCGCAGCGCCCGCACCGCCACCCAGGACAGGGCGGCGACGGCAGCGCCGGCGTAGGCGTACGGCTGGTGCTCGATCCGGAGGATCAGCGCCACCGGCGCGCCCGCCCCCAGGACGTCGACGGTCAGCGCGACGACCGGGTACCAGCTCGCCTTCGTGCGAGAACGCGGCGCGGATTCCGGTGAACCGTCTCTGGATTCGGTGGAGTTGGTCTCAGTGGTGCGGGCATGCCACATGTACCCCCCAGGCACGTGTCGACGTTCGCCATCCTGTTCATCGACCCCCAGATCGACGAACAAGCGTCGCAACGCCGGAACAGTACGACATACACGCGCACGTCCGCTGCAGTTCACGCGAACGACCGCAGAAGGTGATGGCGTATTCATCTCGTGACATCGAGGCCGGTGTGGACGCGGCCGCCCGCATGATACGTCTGTGCACAGGGAGTTGGCGCACGTGAGGCCGTGGAAGGAAGGGACGGGGACGTGTCGCAGGGGGACGAGAACGCGATGGGGGAGAGCCCCACGGATGTGGCGGAAAGCACACCATCTGTCACGCCGCGTAAGCGCCGAGTGAGCCCGAAACGCGTCCTGTTGGCCGCGCTCGCCCTCCTCGGCATCGGAATCCTGCTGGCCGGCGGCGCCGGCTGGTGGGCGGTCGAGCACTACACCGGCAAGGTCGACCGCATCCCTGGCGCCTTCCCCACCCATGTCCCGCCCGCCGAACAGCCCGCCCCCTCCAAGGGCGGGCAGACCTTCCTCCTCGTCGGCGTCGACAGCCGCTCCGACCTGCCCACCACCGGACGCGACGCCAAGGCGCCGACCTGGACGTACGGAGCCCAGCGCAGCGACACGATGATGCTGGTCCAGCTCCCGGCCGACCACTCGGGCGCCTACGTGGTCTCGCTCCCCCGTGACTCGTGGGTCGACGTCCCCAGACACGGCAGGGCCAAGCTCAACGCCGCCTTCTCCTGGGGCGGCCCACCCCTGCTCATCGACACCGTCCAACGCCTCACCGACGTTCGCGTCGACCACCTCGCGGTCATCGACTGGGAGGGGTTCAAGCAGCTCACCGACACCGTCGGAGGGGTCGACCTCCGGGTCGACGGCACGGTCCGGCACATGAACGGCGAACAGGCCCTGGCCTACGTGCGCGAGCGCAAGAACCTGCCGCGCGGCGACCTCGACCGCACCCACCGCCAGCAGAACTTCCTGCGCGCCGTCCTCACCAAGGCCATGACCACCCGGAACCTGACCAACCCGGTACGGACCGCCGAACTGCTCGACGACCTCACCGCGAGCGTCAGCGTCGACGACCGCCTCAGCGACGGCGATCTGCGTGAACTCCTCTGGGACAACAAGTCGGTACGCCCCGCCGACATGGTCTTCATGAACGCGCCCGTCGCCCGGACCGACACGATCAAGGGGCAGTCCGTCGTCCTCCTCGACGCCAAGAAATCCGGCGCGCTGTGGGCGGCGATGCGGAACGACACCATGGCCGCGTACACCGCCGCTCACCGCACCGACCGGCTCGGAAGCGGTACGCGGTAGGCAGGCCGGACCCGCCCGCCACACGCCCGACGGTGGTTGTTCCACCGCCGGTCATCGGCTGTACTACAGCCAGCCCGCACGGACGAGAACCCGTTCGCGGGACCGGCGAAAGATCCGAACGACCCTAAGGACGCCCATGGCTGACAGGTCCTCAGACCCGGCCCACCGGGCGCCCGGACGGCGCAGACTCGTCCCGGGAATCGCCCTCGGCCTCCTGCTCCTCGGTGCCTGGGCCGGCATCGGCACGGCGGGCGCTCTGCGCGCCGACGCCCCCGCCGACACGGCCTCGGCGCCCCCGAAGGCGTACAGCACCGCCCTCCCCTTCGACCTGCCGCCGACCGCCACGCTGCGCCGCTCGGACAAGCTGGTCCTCGCCCACTACTTCACGCCGTACCCCCTCTCCCTCGACAACGAGCCCGCCGACCGCGACTACTACACGCGCAACTACCTGACCCCGGACGGCGAGAAGGGCAAGCACCGCGCCTACGGAGGACTGCTCCGCGACCGCCCGCTCCCCGCCGCGCCCGAGACCGGGAACTGGGAACTCGCCCACCTCCGCCAGGAGATCCGCACCGCCCGCGACGCCGGACTCGACGGCTTCACCCTCGACCTGCTCTCCGCCGGCGGACGCCACCGGGACCGCGCCGAACTGCTGCTCCGGGCCGCGCACGAGGAGGACCCCGGCTTCCGGATCCAGCTCATGCCGGACATGACCGCCCTCACCGGCGCCACCCCCGTGACCCTCGCGGACACGCTCGCGGATCTCGCCCGGCACCCCTCGGCGCACCGGCTGCCCGACGGCCGGCTCGTCGTCTCCCCGTTCAAGGCCGAGGAGAAGGAACCGGAGTGGTGGCGCACGATGATGCGCGAACTGGAGACCCGGCACGGCATCAGGACCGCACTCGTCCCGCTCTTCCTCGACTTCACCCCCGACCGGGAACGGTACGCGGCGATCAGCCACGGGCTCTCCGAGTGGGGCGCCCGCAGCCCCGACCGGCAGGCCGGCGCCGCGGCCGACGCCGAACGGGCCCACGCCCTCGGCAAGATCTGGATGCACCCGGTCTCCGTCCAGGACGCCCGCCCGAACCAGGGCGTCTTCGACGAGGCCGGCAACACCGAGACCCTGCGGGCGAGCTGGGAGGCGGCCCTGACGGCCGACGCCGACTGGGTCCAGCTCACCACCTGGAACGACTACTCCGAGGGCACCCACATCGCGCCCTCACTCCACAACGGCCACGCCTACCTCGACCTCTCCTCCTACTACCTGACCCGGTTCAAGACCGGCGCCTGGCCGAAGATCCTGCGCGACACGCTCTACCTCACCGCGCGCGTCCAGTTCGTCGACGACGTCCCGCCGGCCACGCGCCAGCCCCAGGTGATACGGCCCCGCCCGGGCACGGCCACACCCCGCGACGCCGTCGAGGTGCTCTCCTTCCTCACGGCCCCGGCGGACGTCCGTACCAGAACGGGGTCCACGTCGGGCGGCTATCGCGCGCCGTCCGGGGTCCACGCGCGGCTGCTGCCCCTGCGCACCGGCCACAGCTCCGCGAGCGTCGTACGCGGCGGGACGACCACGACGACGGTCAACAGCCGCCATCCGGTCCGGCGGCCGGTCGACCGGCAGGACCTGCAGTACTACGCGGTGACGAGCGGTCGCGCCCAGCGCTGAGTCGAGTGGGTTTTCGTCCCCCGGACGGTTGTCGGTGGCGGGTCCTACCGTGGGGACATGACGACGAACCGGGGGACCTTCGAGGCGGCGACGGGAGACGACCCGCCGCTGCCGGAGACAGACAGGGAGCAGCGATCGCGTGAGGTACGGGCAGCTGTCGAAGGCCTGCTCCAGATCCGGCGGCTGACCGGCGGCGAAGGCGCCGGCGACGCACGGCGGCGGCCCGCCGAGTGGGAGCGAAGGCGGCCCGTCCGGGCGGTGGCGCTCGCCCTGGAGGCGGCGGGCCTCACGCCCTCCGCCCTCGACGCCTCGGGCGCGCGGGTGGCCACGGGGTACCGGGTCACGGCCGGGGAGCGGCCCGGCACGGCCGTCGTGGAGTGGGTGGGGCCGCCCGGAAGCGGGGCCGCCCAGGAGGAGGAGTCCGCCCTGGGAGCGTGCGTGCCCGCGCTGGAGCGGCTCGGCTGGGAGGCGCTGCTCTACCGCGGGCCGCGCCGCAGACGGTTCCTGGAGGTGGAGCCACTGAACGCGTAGCGGCGGGAGCCTCGGTCAGGCGATGGAGGCGGAGACGATCGCGGAGACCGCGATGTTGCAGGAGGCCGTCACCCAGACCGCCGGGTGCGGCTGCGGGTCGACGAGGGTGGCGCCCAGCTTGCCCGGCGTGACCAGGTCCACGACCAGGAAGGCCACGGCCATCATGGCCAGGCCGAGCAGACCGAAGGCGGCCGTCGAGGCGAGACCCTTGCCGAAGTCGTCGTACGTCGTCCAGATGGAGGTGAAGACGATGCCGCCGATACCGAGCAGAGCGGAGCTCAGCAGCGTCGCGGCGTTGCGGTTGCGCTCCTCCCAGATCTGGCGCCCGAGCTTGCCCGGCGTGAGCACGTCCACCAGGACGATGCCGAGTATCAGCAGCACCACGCCGAGGGCGCCGTAGGCGGAGGCCCGGCCGAGGCCGTTGACGATGTCGCTCATGTGTTGCCGGCTCCGAGAAGTGAGGGATCGTGAGTGATCGCGGTCAAGGACCGGCAAAATGTAGCGCATGCGCCGAAGGCCCCGGCCGGGTGGCCGGGGCCCAGGGGTGGGGGAGGCGGTTCAGAGGCCTGGCGGCAGGGCCTTCGCACGCGAGCGCACCTGGATCGCGGTGCCGATCTCGACGGCCCCCACGACGAGCAGCCACACGCCGCCCAGGACGGTGAGGACGGTCGCCGATTCGAGCGGTGAGACGATCAGGACCGCGCCGGCGAGGGCGTTGACGACCCCGAGGAAGACCTGCCAACCACGCGCGGGCATCCCCGGATCGGAGGCGGCCGCCACGGTCTGGGTGATCCCGCGGAACAGCCAGCCGATGCCGATCCAGAGCGCGAGCAGCAGGATCGACTGCGTCGCGCCCTTGAAGCAGAACAGGCCCAGCAGGATCGACAGCGCGCCGCTGATGAACGCCATCACCCGCAGCGCGGTCGACGCGTGCGTGCCGAAGGCGGCCACCAGTTGCATGACACCGCTGAACAGCAGGTACAGGCCGAACAGCACGCCCGCCACGAACAGCGAGGCACCCGGCCAGACCAGCACCAGAACGCCGAGGACGAGTGAGGCGAGACCGGCGACGAGGAGTGCCTGCCAGGCCGCCCCGGCGAGGACGCCGAGGGGCCCGGGTGGCGCGTCCCGGTCCCTGTCCCGGCTCCCGAAGGGGTCGGACTCGTCGGACGGCGGTGAAGGGGTCTGCGTCATGGAGAACTCCCGTCCGCTCAGAGCGGTGTCGCGTACGTGCTGAGGAAGAGCGCCTCCGCCGGCGCCAGGTGCTCGATCTCGCCCGGGTCCACGCCCTCCGACTCCTGGGTCCCGGCGGACATGCGCACCACGCACCCACGTCCTTGCGGCCTGCCCCCGAGCGGCAGAAGCCCTCCCACTCAAGCAGTAGGGAACAAAGGCCGCAAAACATCCCCATGTGGAGCAACAACACCGAGGCTCCGGGGCCCTCGGCGGCGACAGTGGAGAACGTACGCCTTCGACCCTGCGCAGGGAGACCCCAGATGACCACCTTCAACCGCCGCGACCTCGGGCTACTCGTCCTCCGGGTCGGCGCCGGCGCCGTCCTCGCCGCGCACGGTACGCAGAAGCTCTTCGGCTGGTTCGGGGGCGGGGGCGTGGAGGCCACCGCGAAGGGGATGGAGGCGATGGGGTTCCACCCGCCTCGCGAGAGCGCGATCGCCGCCGGACTCGGCGAGGCGGGCGGCGGGGTCCTGCTGGCCCTCGGCCTGGCCACCCCGGCGGCCGGCGCCGCCGCTGCCGGAGCGATGGCGGGCGCGGTGGCCGTCCACGTCCCGGCGGGCTTCTTCGCCGCGAAAGGCGGCTACGAGTACCCGGCGTTCCTCGGCTTCACGGCGGCCGCCATCGGCATCACGGGCGCCGGCCGCTACTCCCTCGACCACGCCACCCACCACGTCGTGGACCGCCCCTGGGTCGTGGCCACCGCCTTCCTCGGCAGCGCCCTGGCGGCCGCCGCCGTCGTGGGCCGCCGAGCCCAGGGCCGTGCGCAGGCGGCGCACGAGGCGGCGACGGCCGAGGCCCAGGAGAGCACCACCTGACGAGGCTCGCGACCGGGGGAGGAACGCGGTCAGCGGCCGTAGGCGCTCCGGCACAGTTCGAGGACGCCGGCAGGGACGGCACCGGACCCTTCGGCCTGCCGGCACAGCGCGCGCATCCCGGTGGGCGACTCGGTACGTGGGGGCTTCCTCGGCCCGCGCGTGCGCACCGAGTCCTTGCGGCGAGGGGGTGGTTCGGGGGAGGCCTTGCGACGGGGGGAGGGCGACGGTGGCACCGACGCCTTCGCCTGGGGACGACTCCGTGGAGGTACGGGGTCGGGCTCGGTGGCCGCGAGTGTCTCCCGGGGCGCGGCCTCCTGCGGCACCGGCCACTCGGGCAGCGGCGTGGGCGGCCGCACGGCGGCGGGCGTGACCTCACCGCCCCGGGCGGAGGGCCCCGGGGCGGAAGGCGGCGGGACGGCGACGCAGCCACTCGTGAGCAGCGCGGCGAGCAGGACGAGAGTCGTTCGGCGGTCCATGCGGCCCACGTTGCCCGAACCCGGCCACCGAAGCCGTGCGCACGGCCCCCGGCCACCATGACGAGTGAACGCCGGTGGCCCGCGCGGACCGTGTGAGGCTCCGGACGCCGACGCCGACGCCGACGCCGACGCCGACGCCCCGACCCGCTACGCCCGCCGACCCAGTGCCCACACGCTCAGGCCGAACATCAGGACCCCCAGGGGGACATGGAGCGCCGTCATGTGCGCTATGCCCAGGACCACCTGCGCCGAGGCGAGGACGAGGAGGCCGGACGCGTACAGGACGGGCCGGGGCGAACCGCCGCCCGGTCGCCACGCGAGGACCGCGGCGAGCACGTACAGCATCGACGCGCCGTACATCACGCGCGATCCGACGTCGTGCAGCACGTGGCCGTGGGACGAGGAGAGCAACAGTCCGGCGGTGACCGCCTGGAAGAAGAGCGACGCGGTCTGCAGAACGACCGCGATCTGGAGGGACGTGACGTTGCTGCGGACTTCCGTCGTCGATGTGGCCATGACGAGATCCTTTCTCTCGGTATCGTCTCGGAAGTCCGACGACGCAGACCTCTGAAATGTCAGGCGCGGTGTTTCGGCGAAGTGGCGAGCGGCGCGTGCCGAGAGGCGGGCGCCGGGAGCCGTGGCGGGACGGGACGAGCCAGGAGACGGGGTCACGACCATGAACAGCCCGACCGAGCCGGGCCTCGGCGTGCTGGTCGCCGAGCGGCGTCAGCTGACGAATCTCGCCTACCGGCTGCTCGGTTCGCTCGCCGAGGCCGAGGACGCCGTACAGGAGACCTACACCCGCTGGTACGCGATGTCGCCCCGGCAGCGCGAGGCCGTGGAGTCGCCCGGCGCATGGCTGACGACGGTGGCCGGTCGCATCTGCCTGGACGTGCTCGGCTCGGCGAGGGCCAGGCGCGAGCGCTACGTCGGCGCGTGGATACCGGAGCCGCTCCCCGACCGTACGGAGTGGAACGACGGCCGGCCGTGGGGCGGGCGCGCCGAGCCGACCGACCCCGCCGACCGGATCACGCTGGACGAGTCGGTGAGCATGGCCTTCCTCGTCGTACTGGAATCCATGACGCCGGCCGAACGTGTGGCCTTCGTCCTGCACGACGTCTTCCAGTACCCCTTCGCCGAGATCGCCGCGATCGTCGACCGGACGCCTGCGGCCTGCCGGCAGCTGGCGTCCTCCGCCCGGCGGCGGATGCGCGCCGCGCGGGACCAGCCTCCTCCGGCGGCCGGACAGGCCGCGCTGGTACGGCACTTCAAGGAGGCCTGGGAGCGCCGTGACATCGAGGCTCTCGTCGGCCTCCTGGACCCCGACGCCGCGATGGTCGCCGACGGCGGCGGCCAGGTCGGAGCCGTCCTGCGCCCGGTCGAGGGCAGCGAGCGCATCGCCCAGTACGTGATCCACATCGCCGACAAGGCCCCAGGGCTCAAGCTCCTGGAACGCACGGTCAACGGCCGCCCCGGCCTGGTCGCCCAACGCGCCGACGTCACGGTCACCGTGGCCGCGTTCGACATCACCGGCGCCCGCATCACCCGCATCTGGGCGGTCCGCAACCCGGCGAAGCTCCGCTCATGGAACGAGATCCCGGCAGCCGCGTGCCCAGAGGATGCCGTGCGGCGGCGCTGACCGCAGCATGGGCGTATGGATGAGCGACATGACACCGCACGGGCCCTTTGGCGGCAGACGGACTCCGAGCACGGGCAGGCACCCGCCGGCAGGCCCCTGCTGGAGAAGGCGCGCGAGGCTGTCAGCTCGGACGGCTGGCATCTGATGGCCCCGGAAGCCGTGTGTGCGTGTCTGGGAGCCGACCCCGACGTGTGGCGGCGTCTTGCCGCCCACTGGGAGGACCTGGCGCTCGACCCGTACGCGGCCCAGACGGGTACACGCCGCTTTCGGCGCTACGGGCACTTCCTGTTGTCCAGGTCCGGGGAGATCACGGCGATGCCGCACGAGGTGTTCGTACAGCCGCAGGAGAGCAACCCCCTCTACGTGGATGTCGAGCGGCGCTTCGAGCCGCTGACCGAGGCGTTCGAGGCCGAGCCTGTGCTGGGGGCTCTCATCCGGATGCTGGGCGAGGTCGCCGCCGACCTGGACGACGCGGAGGAGTGGAACGTCAAGGTCCACCCCTTCCGAGTCGTGGCGCAGGCGGACAGCCTGGGGCAGCCCACCCCTGAAGGCCGGCACAAGGACGGCGTCACCCTCGTCTCCTCGTTGCTGATCGGCCGCGAGGGCGTCACCGGCGGGCAGAGCACGGTCTACGACGCGGACGGCCAGGAGGTCGCGGCCACGACCCTCGGCGAGCCCGGGGCCCTTCTGCTGAGCGACGACCGGGCGACCTGGCACGCCGTCTCGCCGCTCCACCCGCGGGACGCCGACCGCCCCGGTCACCGGGACGTCCTGGTCACCACCCTGGCGGCTCGCTGACCTCAGCCCTGGACGCCGCGGCCCCGGGCGGTGGCGAGCACGAGCCGGTCGACGACGGCCCCCGGTCCGCCCCGCCCGGCCCAGGCCCGCTGCCGGACCGCTCCGTCACCGCGGTCGGCCAGCCGCCGCAGCAGCGCGGCGACCTCCTCCAGGTCGCCGGCCTCCTCCAGTGCCGGGCGCAGGAGAGCCGGCAACTCGGCCCCGAGTTCGGCGACCGGCCGGGACCGGCCCGTCGCCGGATCGAAGCCGTCCCCGCTCCAGCCGTCGCGTGCGGCGCGCCAGCACGCGGCCCGGAGCACTTCTCCCTGCCAGGCCGGGCCGGGATCACCGCCGCGTGCCGCGGCGGCCGCGGTCACGACGAGGGCGCGCAGGAGCACGGCGACCGCGACGGTGTCCTCCACGTCCTGCAGCACGTCCATCGCCCGGATCTCCAGGGTGGGCAGCTTCGGGTTGGGGCGCAGGTCCCAGAACGGCATGCCGGCGTCCAGCATCGCCTCGGTGTCGGCGATGGCGACGGCCAGCCGCTCGTGGTCCTCCAGCGTGGCGGCGAACGGCGGCGGGCCCAGGCACGGGAAGCGGCTGCGGATGACCGAGCGCCAGCTGGCGTAGCCGGTGTCGATCCCCCGGTGGAACGGCGAATTGGCGCTCAACGCGATCAACAGGGGCAGCCACGGCCGCAGATGGTTCGCCGTCAGGACGGCGAGTTCGCGATCGGGCAGGTGCACATGGACATGGAGGGCGCTGATGGCGAAGTCGTCCATCATGGTCCGGTACTGGAGGCGGCCCGCCTGGTAGCGCGGATGGTCGGCCACCTGCGCGGGGCCGTCCTCCTGCAGCACCGCCGTCCCCGACGCGCACAGATGCACCCCCTCCGCCCGGGCGGCCGCGACGAGCGCCCCGCGCACCCTCTCCAACTCCCTCCGCAGCTCGCCCGCCGACCGGCACGGCGGCGTGCGCCCCTCGACCTGGCACAGGGCGAACTCCGTCGTCGCGAGATCCCCCACCTCGGCTGCGGCGCGGGCGGCCACCGCGGGCCCGGCGGGAACGATGAGACGCGTGTGCGGGTCGACGAGAAAGAACTCCTCCTCCACCCCGATCGTCGGAATGTCCCGGGCGGTGGCGGGGCGGGAGGGGGAGTCATGGACCGTCATCCCTCCAGCATGCCCGCGGCCCGGGGTGGCCGCTGGAGGCTCGTCGCGGCGTGTTGCGCGGGCCGACTCGTCGAAGAGGGAGGCGTACGCACATCAGATCGTGAAGGGTCTCCTGCTACCCGGGGTCGGGCTGGGTGAACGCTCGGCGGCTGTGCACGAGCAGCTCACGCACCGCGGGGCTGTGCGTGCTCCTCCAGACCAGGGCGAGCAGGGCGGGTGTGTCGACGTCGTCGATGGTGCGGGCGGTGATCCGGTCGCGACAGCTCGCGGCCATCGACTCGCTGAGGACGGCGACGCCGAGTCCGCGGGCGGCGAGGTCGGCAATGGCAT
This sequence comes from Streptomyces sp. NPDC054975, assembly GCF_053609105.1. NCBI lineage: Bacteria > Bacillati > Actinomycetota > Actinomycetes > Kitasatosporales > Streptomycetaceae > Streptomyces > Streptomyces sp. NPDC054975. Next base: position 337,989 of record NZ_JBSGWV010000001.1, on the reverse strand, counting down.
CGGCGGCGCTGGCCTGCAACGCGATCGCGGGGTGGAGGCCCTGCGCGGCGCAAGCACGGTCGAACACCGTGCGCAGCCCGGTGCCGGGCGGCATGCACACGATCGGGTGGGCGACCAGGTCGCGCAGGGTGACCCGTCGCTGTGTCGCCAGAGGGTGCCCTTCCGGAACCGCTGCGACGAGCCGCTCACGAATGATCGTCAGCGCCTCCAGCCCGTCGGGGGTGGCGGTTGCGGTCCCGATGAGAGCCAGGTCGAGGGTGCCCGCGCGCACCCCCTCGACGAGCCGGTCGGAATTGTCCTCCAACAGGGAGATCTCCACCCCGGGATGCGCCCGGTGGAACACGGAGAGTGCGTCGAACAGAGGCGTGAGAGCGCAGCCGATGACCATCCCGACCGTGAGTCGCCCCCGGATCAGGTCGGTCACCTCACTCACCGCCTGGCCCACCGACCCAGCCGCGGCGAGCGCCGCGCGGGCGTGTTCGAGTGCGGCCTTGCCCGCCACGGTGAGGGTGGCGGTGCGGGCCGACCGGTCGAACAGCTCGGCACCCAGCTCACGTTCCAACTGGCGGATCTGAGCGCTGACGCCGGACTGGCTGATGTGCACCCGCTCGGCCGCCCGGGTGAAGTTCTGCTCTTCGGCGACCGCGACGAAGTACTCCAACTGCCTCAGTTCCATGAGTGGAAATTCTAGCTTCCATCAGAATCATCTGTTGGACTTCTGATTGCCGGGCGACGACGCTGGAACCACCGAAGCCCGACAACAGGAGGAACCCGTGGCGGAATACGAGAAGGCCAAGCGCCCCGAAGACATCACCCGCTTGTTCGTGGAACGGTCCAACGCCGGTGACGCGGCTGGGGTTGCCGCGCTCTACGAGGAGGACGCGGTCGTCGCCTACCCGCCCGGGGAGCAGACGGTGGGTCGGGAAGCGATCCGTGCGCTATGGGAGAAGGTTCTGGCCAACCGCCCCCGTTTCGAACCGGAACAACCACTGCCGACGCTGGTCACCGGCGACATCGCCCTCACCTCGACCCCGCCGAAGGACGGGTCCGGCGCCCGGGCACAGGTTGCCCGGCGCCAGCCCGACGGAAGCTGGCTGCGCGTGCTCGACCAGCCGGAGTTCATCCGACGCGACTCGGCCACCACGGCACAGGCGACCTAGCTCGTGTCAGGAAGCGTGGCCCGGATCGCCCGCCCGGCTTGCCGGCCCGGATCGAGGTGGCGGCGAGCCGTGCGGCCGAGCGTCACGACGTACCACGCGACGCGTAGGCGCGGATGTCGGCGTCCGGGTCCGTTGTGGCCGTGGCGAGGGCGGTGCGCGCTTCCGGGTCGGTGCGGTGGGCGAGGAGGGAGAGGACGGCGGCCTTGCGGACGTCCGCGTTGGGGTCGCGCAGGGTGCCGGCGAGGGCCGGGACGGCCTGGGCGAGCGGGGCGGCGCGGAGGGCGGTCGCGGCACCGACACGGACCTGCCAGGCCGGGTCGTCCAGGGCGGCTGCCGCCTGCCCGGCGTAGCGGGGCGGGCAGCCGGTGGCGGCCAGGGCGGCCAACGCGGCGCCGCGGACGAGCGGGTCCGGGTCGTCCAGCAGCGGGGCGAGCGGAGCGGGCGCAGGGGCGTGCACCGCCGCGAGACCGCGGGCCACCGCGACCCGGACCTCGCGGGCCGGGTCGGCGGCGGCCACCGACAGTTCCGCGACCGCGTCCACCGAGACGAGGGCACGGACGGCGGTGATGCGCACCTCGATGTCGGTGTCGTCGAGCGCGGCGGCATACACCCCGGCGTCGCCCAGCCGCAGGGCGCGCAGCACGTCCAGCGCGGCCGCCCGGACCGTGGCGTCCGTGACGGTCAGCGCCTCACGTAGCCCGGCCCCCAGCTCCGCCTCGGCGGGCAGCACTTCGACGAGCTCGCGCAGCACCGCCGCGGCGGCGGCCCGGACCTGCGGTGCGGCGTCCCGCAGACGCCGGGCGAGCGCTGGCCCGGCGCCGGCCGGCACCGTCTCGCCGAGTGCGGCCACGGCCGCCGCCCGCACCGCCGGGTCGGTGTCGGCCAGGTAGGGCAGGAGCGCCTCCAGGTCGGGGGACTCCTCGGCGAGGGCGAGGAGGCGCAGGAGAGCGGGGCTGTGCGTGGAGGTTTCCGGGGTCCCGGCAGCCGCCGTATCCGCCGCCGGTGCGCCCCGGCGGGCGGCCGGGGAGGCGTCCCGCGGGCCGGCCGTGGCCACCGGGACCAGCGTGACCTCGCCCAGCCGCCGCTCCGGCCCCGGCGTGGGCTCGAACTCCGGCACCGGCACCACGTACGGCTCGACCGGCCGCGCGGTGAACTCCATCGCCCCGGAGGCGGACTTGCGCAGGTCGAGGTGGAACAGCCAGCCCGCGTCGTCCCGCCCCGGATGGTCCAGCCGCTCGTGGTACAGGCCCCATCGGGACTCGGTGCGCGCCAACGAGGACCGGGCGGCCATCTCCGCGCAGTCCCGGATGAAACTGACCTCGGCGCAGCGCATCAGTTCGTGCGCGGTGCGCGCCCCCATCCCGGCGATCTCCCCCGACATCCGCGTGAACGCCTCGACGGCGAGGGAGAGTTTCGCCCCCGTCTTCGGAGGCGCCACGTAGTCGTTGACGAAACGACGCAGCTTGTACTCGACCTGCGGCTGCGGTGCCCCGTCGGGGTTGCGCAGCGGCCGGTAGACGAGCTCGTGGGCGGCGGTCAGCTGGTCGTGGGGCAGTTCGCCTTCGTACGCCCGGTACTGCGCGGCGTCCTCGCCGGCCAGATCGCCGAAGACGAACGCGCCGATCATGTAGTTGTGCGGTACGCAGGCCAGGTCGCCGGCCGCGTACAGCCGGGGCACGGTGGTACGGGCGTGCGCGTCCACCCGTACCCCGGAGGCGGAGTGGCCGCCGCAGAGCCCGATCTCGGAGATGTGCATCTCGATGTCGTGGGTGCGGTAGTCGTGGCCGCGGTTGGCGTGGAAGGTGCCGCGGGTGGGCCGTTCCGTCGAGTGCAGGATCGACTCGACGGCACCGATCGTCTCCTCGGGCAGGTGGCTGAGCTTGAGGTACACCGGGCCACGGTCGGAGGCGAGTTCGGCCGCGAACTCGGCCATCATCTGCCCCGACCAGTAGTCCGACTCCACGAACCGCTCGCCGTGCCGGTTGACCTGGTAGCCGCCGAACGGGTTGGCGACGTACGCGCAGGCGGGCCCGTTGTAGTCCTTGATCAGCGGATTGATCTGGAAGCACTCGATACCGGTGAGCGCCGCCCCCGCGTGGTAGGCCATGGCATAACCGTCGCCCGCGTTCGTCGGGTTCTCGTACGTCCCGTACAGATAGCCGGAGGCGGGGAGGCCGAGCCGGCCGCAGGCCCCGGTGGCCAGGATCACCGCGCCCGCCCGGACGGTGACGAACGCCCCCGTGCGGGTGTTGAACCCCGCCGCGCCGACGGCCCTGCCGTCCTCTGGGTGGGTGAGCACGCGGACCGGCATGACCCGGTTCTCGATGCGGATCCGCTCCCGCATCTCGCGCCGCCTCAACTGGCGGTAGAGGACCTTCTTGACGTCCTTGCCCTCGGGCATCGGCAGGACGTACGAGCCGGACCGGTGCACCTGGCGGACCGCGTACGCGCCGTGCTCGTCCTTCTCGAACTTCACCCCGTACGACTCCAGCCGTTCGACCATGGCGAAGCCACGGGTCGCGGTCTGCCGGACCGTGGACTGGTCGACGATGCCGTCGTTGGCGCGGGTGATCTCGGCGACGTAGTCGTCGGGTTCGGCGCGGCCCGGGATGACGGCGTTGTTGACCCCGTCCATGCCCATGGCCAGGGCGCCGGAGTGCCGCACGTGCGCCTTCTCCAGCAGGAGCACGTTCGCGCCGCGTCCGGCGGCCGTCAGCGCGGCCATGGTGCCGGCGGTCCCGCCGCCGATGACCAGGACGTCGCAGGACAGTTCGGTCGCGTCGGCGAGGGCGGGGATCGCCAGGGGGGTGTCCACCAGGGTGTCCACGGGGTGCCTTTCGGGTGGCTGTCAGAGGGATTCGAGGATGCGGCGGCGCAGGGCGACCGTGGCGGGGGCGTGCAGGGCTTCGCGCTCACGTGGGTGCGGCACGTCCAGCACCTGCCCGGCGCCGAGCAGGAAGACCCGGTCGCCGAGGTGCAGGGCCTCGTCCACGTCGTGGGTGACGAAGACGACGGTGGCTCCGGTGCCCTGCAGGATCTCCACCAGCAGGTCCTGCATCCCGGCGCGGGTGTGCGCGTCCAGCGCGCCGAAGGGCTCGTCCATCAGGACCGCGCGGGGCCGTCCGGCCAGCGCGCGGGCCAGTTGCACGCGTTGCCGCTGTCCGCCGGACAACTGGTGCGGCAGCTTGTGGGCATGCCCGGCCAGGCCGACCCGCTCCAGCCAGTCGGCCGCGGAGCGGCGCCGTTCGGCCCGGGGGACCCGGCGGATCGCCAGCGGCAGCTCCATGTTGGCGCGGACCGTCCGCCAGGGCAGCAGGGCGTCGTGCTGGAACACCAGCGCCCGGTCGGCGGCGGGCCGGCCGATCGGCTCCCCGTCGTGGGTGACCCGTCCGTCCAGCGGGGGCAGCAGCCCGGCGAGGGTGCGCAGCAGGGTCGACTTGCCGCAGCCGGAAGGCCCGACCACCGCCATCAGTTCGCCCGGTGCGATCCGCAGCGTGACCGAGCCGGGTACGGCGGCGCCGTCCGGATGGCCGAGCCGTACGCCGTCCAGGGCGAGTTCGGCGCCGGCCGGCGCGGGCGCGGTCGGCACGGACGTGGCGCTCATCGGACCGGTTCCTTCCGGGCAGTGGCAGTGGCAGTGGCGGTGGGGGTCGGGGCGGCGGGTTCGTCGGGGTGGGCCGCGGTGCGGGCGGGGGCCGGGTCCGTGGGGCGGAGCACAGGGGCACCCCTGCGGAACAGCGGGCGCGTGGCGCCGGAGGCAGCCCCCGCCGGGCGGGGCAGCCACGAGGTGGCGTGACGGCCCATGACCTCCACCGCGGTCGAGGTGAGCCATCCCAGGGCGCCGATCGTGGCCATCCCGACGAACACCCCGGGGTAGTCGACGATCGTGTAGTCCTGCCAGGTGCGGTAGCCCACCCCGTACTCCCCGGAGATCATCTCCGCGGAGATCACACAGATCCACGAGACGCCGATGCCCACCGACAGGCCGCCGAAGACACCCGGCAGGGCGCCCGGCAGCACCACCGAGAACAACACCCGCAGCCGGCCGCCGCCCATGGTGAGCACGGCCTCCTCCCAGACGGGGGTGAGCGCCCGGACGGCGTGCCGCGTCGACACGAGGACCGGGAAGAAGGCGGCGGTGAAGGTGATGAACGCGATGCCCTGCTCGTTGGTGGGCAGCAGCAGGATGGCGACCGGGACCAGGGCGATGGCGGGCACCGGCCGTACCACCTCCACCAGCGGGCCCAGCAGGTCCGCGACCCACCGGGACCGGGCGACGGCCGTGCCGGCCGCCACCCCCAGCACCGCGGCGAGCAGGAAGCCCACCAGGATCCGGCGCAGGCTGTGGCCGAGGTCCTGCCAGTAGGGGCTCGTGCCGACCCGGTCGGCGAAGGCGGAGGCCACCTCGCCGACCGTGGGAAACTGCTCGAACCGCAGCCACAGGTTGATGTCCAGAGAGGTCAGCAGTTGCCACAGCCCGAGAGCTGCGGCCAACGAGGCCACGCGGAGCAGCCGGCGGCCCACGCTCATGACGCCAGCCTCAAGGCGTCCGAGTATCCGACGATCCGGGCATCGGGGCGCCCACCGGCGTACTTCTCGGCGGCTGCCCGCGTGACGAACGCACGCAGCTGGGCGCCGTCCGCGACCCACACCGCCTTGTCGGCGAACCAGAGGGTGCCGGTCAGCGCGTCCGGGACGTAGGCGGCCCGGACATCCGCGTTCTTGGCGGCCTTCAGCAGTTCCTCGGGGCTGTCGAAGACGCGCGTGGTGGTCGCGCCTCGCAGCCACAGTTCGGGCTTGGCGGCGGTCGCCACGGGGTAGGCGGGGGAGTTCACGGCCCGCTTCAGCGGCGCCGGGTCGACGAACGCGTCCACGTCGACGTCGCGCACCAGCCCGGCGGACTTCAGCACCGGCACATCCTCCTTCAGCGCGGCGATCAGCTCCGGGCGCAGCTCCGGGTCGAAGGTGGCGATGCCGTGGGCGCCGTTGTAGAGGTAGACCACCTCCGCCGGCAGCCCGGTCACCTTTGCCACCGACTCGGCGGCGGTGACCGGGTGGGCGCGCAGATGGTCGGTGGCCCGCCGCTGCGCCCTGAGGAAGTCGTCGAGGACCCCGGCCTGTTCCTTGGCGAACTTCTCCCGGACGGTGACCCCGTGGAACGTCGGCAGGTTCAGTTCCGCCCCGTCGTACAGAGCCGTGGCCTTGCCCTCGAACGCCAGCTTGCCGGGCCAGGCGACGAACTGGGAGAGCGCGTCGACGCTGCCTGCGGCGAGGGCCGAAGCGCCCACGGTGGGCTGCTGGTTGAGCTTGCGGACGTCTTTGTCCGGGTCGATGCCGGCCTGCTGGAGCGCCCGCACCAGGTTGCCGTCGGCGGCCGAACCGACGCTCGTGGACACCTTCTTGCCGCGCAGGTCGGAGAGCGACCGCAAGGGCGAATCGGGGCTGGTGACCACGGTGTTCAGCCCGCCGCGGAGGTTGTACCCGGTGACCGCGACCAGTCGCGTCGGCTGCTTGAGCTCCTTGCCGCGGGCCGCGTTGACGAGCAGCGGGAAGTCGCCCATCGAGCCGATGTCGATCTTCCCGGCCGTCATCTGGGCGGTGATGGGGGCGCCGGTGGCGTAGTCCTGCCACTCGACCTTGTAGGTGACGCCGTTCTTCTTCCCGCGGGCCGCGAGCGCCTCCTCGAAGTAGCCCAGGGAGCGCAGCAGCGTGCCGGCGGTGACGGTGTTGATGGTCTTGGACTGGTAGCCGACGGTCACCGTGACGGTCCTGGCGTCGTCGCCCTCGGCACCTGCCGTACCGCCGCACGCCGTGGCCAGGGGGAGCAGCAGCGCGGCCGGAAGCAGTGGAAGGAGGTGGATTCTCTTGCGGATCACGGGAGTTCGGCCTTTCACCGGAGCAGGTAGGGCATGTTGACGGTCACCGCGCCGGTGGGGCAGCGCGCCGCGCACGGGCCGCAGTACCAGCACTCGTCCACGTGCATGTACGCCTTGCCGTCGTCCTCGCGGATGGCGAGTGAGTCGAGCGGGCACATGTCGACGCAGAGGGTGCAGCCGTCGATGCACTTGGACTCGTCGATGGTCACGGGCACGTCGGTGCGCTGCGGAACTAGAGGCATGGCTGTCTCCAAAGGCCCGGAAGGGCGGGGAACTGGAACGGTGGAAGGAAGGGAGCCCCGGTGAGCTCCGGCGAGACGGTCAGAGGGTGCGGCGCAGGACGCCGCTCATGGTGATGCGGTCGCCGCGGAACCGGATGAACTCCAGGTCCACCGGGCGTCCGTCGGGCAGACAGGTCAGCCGCTCCAGCATCAGGACGGCCGCCCCGCGCGGGGCTTGGAGCACCGCGGCGGAGTGCGCGTCGGCGTTGACCGCCTCCAGGGTGATCTCGGCATGGCCCAGCGGACCGCCGGTCAGCGACTCCAGGAGCCGGAAGACATCCGTGTTCTCCAGGTCGCAGCCGAGCAGTTGACCCCCCACGTCCATGGGGAGGTACGACAGGTCCAGCGACAGCGGCAGTCCGTTCAGGCGGCGCAGCCGCTCGATACAGAGCACGTCGGTGTGGTCGGGCAGGCCCAGCCGGTGGGCCACCGGGCCGGGGGCCGTGACCGGCCCGACGGTGCGGACCTCGTTGGTGACCCGGCCGTGCTCGTGCAGGGTCTCGGCCAGGCCCTGGAGGCGGTCCAGGCCGTGCGGGTACTTCTCGCACACCACCACGGTGCCGACGCCGGGCTGCCGGTCGACGATCCGCTCGCCGCGCAGCAGGTCCAGAGCCTGCCGCACGGTGTTGCGGCTGGTGCGGTAGTCGGCGGCGATGACGTCCTCAAGGGGCAGGACACCGCCGGGGAAGCCACCCGCCAGGACCTGGTGACGCAGCACGTCGGCGAGCTGCCGGGCCCGGTCCGCACGCAGCCGTCGACGGCGCGCGGCGGCGACGGGGCGGGCTGCGGGAGTGGGTTCGGCTGGCATGGCAGGGAACGTACCGGGGGAGCCCTTCCGGTGGTGTTGCCGCTACATTGCGCCACCTGACGATCCGTATGAACCGCTCTGACCTGTGTCTTTCCGTGCAAGGGAGGCGAGATCCGCCACTTGGGCGTCCACATGGTGGACGAAGGGCGCTCACCATACGAGCGGGTCGGCCTTGGGCGCCGGCCGGGGCGACGAGGGAATGTCCCGGTGGGAGGGCCTGCGGGTAGATGTGAGGCCTCAGCCCGTCTGCAGCGGCGACGGCATCGACGTCAGGGGGGCCACGGTCACCGTCCGGCGCACGTCGGTCAGCGGTCCCACCGCCGCCACCACCGGGCAGAAGGCCACCGTCGGCTGCGGCGAGGGCGACGGGAAGCTGGTCGGCGGCGGCGCCATGGGGCTTACGGCTTCTGGAAGCCGGCGTCCTGGAGGATCTTCTGGCCCTCGGGCGAGGACAGCCAGGCGACGAACGCGGCGGCGGCCGCGGTGTTCTTCGAGTCCTTCAGCGTGGCGGCCGGGTACTGGGCGACGGCGTTCTGCGCGTCAGGGATCTCGACGGCGTCGACCTTGTCCTTCGCGCTCTCGGCGTCCGTCTTGTAGACCAGGCCGGCGTCCGCCTCGCCGAGCTCGACCTTGCTGAGCACGGCGCGCACGTTGGGCTCCTGGGAGACCGGCTTGACCGTGATCTTCTGGGCCTCGAGGATCTGCTTGCTGTACTTGCCGGCCGGGACCTCGGGCGCGGCGAGGACGACCTTGAGCTTGGCGTCCGCGAGGTCCTTCAGGTCGCCGACCTTGTGCGGGTTGCCCTCGCCGGTGGCGACGACGAGCCGGTTCTTCGCGATGATCGTCGGCGCGCTCGTGTCGGCCTTCACCTTGTCCATGCTCTTGGTGTCGGCGGTGACCAGGACGTCGGCGGGCGAGCCCTGCGACACCTGGGCGACGAGCTCCTGGGAACCGGCGAAGGAGAAGGTGATCTTCGTGCCCGGGTGGGACTTCTCGTAAGCGGCGCCCGCGGTCTTGAACACGTCGGAGAGTGAGGCGGCAGCGAGGACCGTGAGGTCGGCCTTCGACGCGGCGCTCGCGGATCCCGAGGCCTTGGACGCGCCGGCGTCGTCGTTGCCGCAGGCGGCGAGCGGGACGAGCAGGGCCGCGGTGAGGGCGGCAGCGGCGGCACGACGTCTGGTGCACGTGAGGGACATGGTGTAGGGCGGCATATGCGACACCGTAGGGCTCCTACGCGCGCATCTGCAACAACGTGGTCGGACTCTCCATGGCGAATGCGAGGTTGGTCGTAGGAAGGGACGAGCGGAGCCGCCCGGCGGTCTCAGTCCTCGGACGGAGGGGTTCCAGGAAAGCGGTGGGCGCTGATCCAGATCCCGGTGACCGTGCTGACACTGCGGGCGCCGCAGCGGCCCGACGAAGGTGTGGTGCCGCTGTCCCGCCGTGGCGCAGTCGAAGACCACTTCGGTCGTGGGTCACCGGCAGCTCCGTGAAGCGGCCGCGCCCCGGGAACGGTCCTGCACGCCGGTGCGAACAACGGGGTCGCCGCCAGCCCCGCGGCGTTGAACGCGGTGCTCGCCGAGGCCCGTTACGCGCCGGCGGCCGCCCGCACCGCGACACCGTCGTCACCCGCCGTCGCCGGCCTCGGCGACCCCCGACGGGCTGGGCCTGCTGATGGCGGGCATCCCCGCCCGCGTACGGAACGCGTACCGCCACAAGGAGTTCCGGACGGAGGTCGGCACGTCGTCCTCCAAGACGGCGTGGAGTCCGGCGCCCCGCTCCTGCGCGAAGGGGGCCAGGGCCGTTCCCTCGATGACCCGCTTGCCGGACCTGTCCCGCTCCATGGCCGGCTTGCCGCCGTCCGCCCACCGGCGAACGGTCTTAGAACTCACTCCGAGTAACTGCGCGGCCTCCCCATGCTGTACGAAGGCACACCCGCACTCTAGGCCACGCCCGCACCACGACGAGTCGGCAGGAGGTCGGTGTGAGTCCTGGCGCACTGCGCGTCGAGCGCCCGCAGCAGTGCCCGGGCGACCGCGTCGTTCTGGCGGAAGGCGGGGGCGTTGGTGCGGGGACGGGCGAACGCGGCCACGGCACGGTTGTCGGTGGGGGCGCCGAGGGCGAGGCGGCGGGGGTGAGGGCCGCCGAGTCCCGGGTCGATGATGTGGGCGTCCGCGGGGGCGACGGCGAACCGGCCGGAGCGGTGGGCATGGTCCGGATCGGTGATGACCTCCTCCGCGAGCGCGCCCACGCCGTGCAGATGCCGCAGCAGCGGATCCTCGGTGCGTGCGAGCTCCGGGCCGGGCAGGTACGCCTCGATCAGTGCCGTGGCGCGGACCTTGTGGCCGGGCACCGTGGGGCTCGTCGCGGTGAAGGTGCCCGTGGCCTCGTCGGTGTCGACGCGGAGGTCGCCGCCGAGGAAACGGACGATCCCCGCACGGGAGAGGGCGAGGAGCTGGCGCAGTCGGAAGCCGGGCGGGCCGGAGGCGAGGAAGCTGAAGAAGCCGTGCCACCAGCCGTCGAGGCCGTCGCCGAGCGAGCGGGCCGTGAGGCGGCCCGTGGCGACCAGCCGCGGCAGCTGCCCGTACACCGACAGCAGAGCGAGGAACGCCCCGAGGTCGGCGCTGAACGCGGCGTCCTGGCGGCGGGCGACGTCCTGGGAGACGCGGTCGCGCAGATGGGCCTGGAAGGCGTCCGTCGTCGGGAAGGCGAGGCCGTCCAGGGGACGGTCCAGGGCCTCGAAGTCCAGGCGGTCGGCCACGTCGGGGACCGCGGTGGCGACCAGGTCCGTCATCGCGTCGGAGTACCAGTCGAGCCGACCGTACGCGGTCAGGAACTCGTCCCAGGGCATCGCCGTCCGCTCCGGGTGGGCGTGGAACAGCTCGTGGTAGTGCCCGAAGCCGATCTCCTTGGCCACCAGTGGCCAGACATCGCGGCGGAGGTCCAGCGGACGCTCTTCGGCCCCGAGCGCGTCGATCACGCCGAGGGCATCGATCTCCTCGGGGCCGAAGAACCGGGGCAGCGGCGGCCGGGGGCCCTGGAGCCGGTAGCCGGTCTTGGCGTGGTACGGCACTCCGCGCCGCGACCCGACGTGCAGGATGGGCTCGCGGCCGGAGGGGAGGTAATGCAGCGTGCCGTCAGGCTCCGTGCGGTAGGAGCCGCCCCGGCCCTCGGTGAGCAGGACCATCAGGTCGATGAAGGCAAGACCGAACCCCCGCAGGACGACGTGCTCGCCGGGCCGCAGTGCGGACAGGTCGGTGTCGGCGGAGAAGTCCGGCGGGAGATGGAAGAGGCCGTGCCGGCGGGCGAAGGCCGCGCGGGCGCGGTGCGAGGGGCTCGGCGCGGATGCCAGGTGGCCCTGGGCGAGGACCACGAGGTCCGCGCTCAGCGGCGTGGCGCGGTCCGCCAGGTGCACCTGCTGGGGGCCGTCCGGGAGGCCCGTGACGGCGGTCGCGGTCGTGCGGTGCCACTCGACGGTGACCGACGGCGGGAGTTCGGCCAGCACCCGTCGGAACACCCAGTCGAGGTAGGCGCCCTGGGCCCGGCGGCTGGGGAAGTCGGTCCCGGCGAGCGTGCGCAGCTCGGCCAGGACCTGCGGGTCGGCCGGTTCCGCGTACGGCGCGAAGCGAGGGGTGCCCGCGTCGGCGAACTGGGTGGCCCACTCCGCCAGGGAGGGTCCCGGCCGTACGGGGCCGGCGACGGTGGACGTCTCGTCGGTGAACATGGTGACGTCCTCGGCCATCGAGTTCATCCGCAGCAGTGGGGACTGCTCGTGCCGCCAGATCCGCCCCGGGCCTGGGGGATGAGGGTCGACGAGATGGATGTGCAACTCCTTGTCGCCCTGCCACAGCTCCGGGGCGTTGGCGGCGACACGTTCCAGCAGCCCGGTGGCGCGCGGTCCCGCGCCGACGACGACCAGGGTGGCCGTGGACCTCGCGCTCACCGGTCACCGCCGGCTGCGGGCCGGTCATCGTCGGCGGTCGCCCGGCGCGACCGCCGACGCAGGGCGGTCGGACGGGTACGCAGCCGCTCCAGCGGCGTGGGCGGAAGTCTGCGCGCCGAGCCCCGTGCGTAGTACCGCTCCACGTAGTACTGGCCGACGCCGAGCACGGAGGTCACCGCGACGTACCAGAGCGTGGCGACCATCAGCAGGGGGATCACCTGGTACGTCTGGTTGTAGACCAGTTGCACCGAGTACAGCAGGTCGTGCACGGCCAGGACACTGACGATGCTGGTGCCCTTGAGTGTGCCGATCAGCATGTTCCCGGCGGTCGGGACGATGGAGCGCATCGCCTGCGGGATGACGATCCGGCGCAGCGTACGGGGCCTGCTCAGGCCGAGTGCCTGGGCGGCCTCGGTCTGGCCCGATTCCACGGAGAGGATGCCGCCGCGCACCACCTCGGCGGCGTACGCGGCCTCGTGCAGGGTCAGGCCGATGACGGCGGTGAAGGTGGGACCGAGCATGTTCACCGTCTGGACGGTGAGGAACTGCGGCCCGAACGGGATGCCGAGACCGAGCGTCGGATAGAGGGCACCGATGTTGAACCAGAACAGCAGCTGCACCAGCAGCGGCGTGGACCGGAAGATCCACACGTAACCCCAACTGAGCGTGCGCAGTACCAGGTTGCCCGACAGTCGCATCACCGCGAGCGGGATGCCGAGCAGAAAACCGAGCACCATCACCACGGCGGTCAGCCACAGGGTCAGCAGTAGTCCGTCGAGCACGGCGGCGGTGGTGAAGTACCGGCCGACCACGTCCCATTGGAACGCGTCGTTGCGGACGACGGAGTTCGCCACCATGGCGAAGAGCGACAACGCCACGGTGGCGGTCGCCCAGCGGCCGACGCGGCGGCGCGGCACGATCCGCGGCAGGTCGGCGCCGGGCGGGCCGCCGGCCTTCGGAGGGTTCTGAGGGGGAGTGCTCAGGGGTGTGACGACGGTGGGCGTGACCATGGTGAGGTACTCCGGGGAAGGGAGGTGCGTGCGTGGGCGATCATGCGGGCACTCGTACGCGGGTACGGTGCGCCGGGGGCGGTGTCGTCACGCTCGCCGCGTCCCTCAACGCGGCCGGACAGGGCCACGCGCACAGCGGGAGCCCGTCCTGCGTCCATCGTATGTGTGGACGGCTCGCGAACTGTCAACCACGTATGACGGGCCTGTGAACACCGTTGCGACGTACGGCCGTTGGTTGACGAGACGCACGATGTACTGCTCAAGTACATGCATGGATGTCCTTCAGTGCCTGGTCTCGCGCGACCACATCGACTTCGGTCGGGTGTGGTCCGCCTCCTGTTGCGCCTGACGCGGCAGCGGGCCGTCCGACCGGCCCTTCCCTCCCTCGGTGACCCCGTCGCGGGCCGAGTCCTCTCTTCACGCGCGCTGCCGCAACTCCGGTGATCCCGACGCCCTGCGTCGTCACGCTCGCTCACCGTTTCCTCCGTCTTTACTGACGGACCCTCACTCCTGCCTCGCGCCATGCCGCTTCGCCCTGCCCGCGTCCTGCAACGCCTCCGAAAGGCTTCTTCTGTCATGCCCGTGGAGTTCCTCGGCATCGCCGCCACCAACGATGGATCCGAAACCACCCCGCGCTCCGGCGCCGCCTTCGACAAGGAGTACACGCTCCGGCTCGCCCGGGCACACGAGGACCACGGCTGGGACCGGGTGCTGTTCGCCTACGGCTCCGGTTCCCCGGACCCCGCGCCGGCCGCCGCGTACGTCGCGAGCCGGACCGAGCGGCTGCAGATCCTGCTCGCTCACCGGCCCAACGTCTCCTACCCCACCTTCGCCGCCAAGACCTTCGCCACCCTCGACCAGCTCAGCGAGGGCCGGCTCACCGTGCACTTCATCACCGGCGGCAACGACCACGAGCAGGGGCGTGAGGGCGACACCCTCACCAAGGACGAGCGGTACTCCCGCACACGCGAGTACATCCAGCTCGTCAAGAAGATCTGGACCACTCACGAACCCTTCGACCACGAGGGCGAGCACTACCGCTTCCACGACTTCGTCAGCGACGTCTTCCCCGTCCAGCAGCCGCGCCCTGGCGTCTCGTTCGGCGGATCCTCACCCGCCGCGTACGCCGCCGGAGGCGCCGAGGCCGACATCTACTGCCTGTGGGGCGAGCCCCTGGCGAAGACCGCCGAGCAGATCGAGGCCGTGAAGGCCGCAGCCCGGGCGGCCGGCCGGATCGACGTGCCGCGCATCCAGGTGGCCTTCCGCCCGATCATCGCCCCGACCGAGGAACTGGCGTGGGAGAAGGCGCATCGCACGGTCGGCGCCATCCGGGAGCGGCGCGGGTCGGCGCTCGTCCGACACCACCGGGGTGACGCACCCGAGGCTGCGTCACCCCAGAACGTCGGATCGCAGCGGCTGATCGCGATAGCCGAGGCGGGGGAGCGCTACGACCGCGCCCTGTGGACCCCGACCGCCGCCGCGACCGGCGGAGCCGGCAACTCCAACGCCCTCGTCGGCACCCCCGAGACGGTCGCCCAGGCGCTCCTCGACTACTACGACCTCGGCGTCGACATCCTCTCCGCCCGCGGCTACGACCTGCTGGACGACGCGATCGACTTCGGTCGGTACGTGATCCCCCTCGTCCGTGACGAAGTCGCCAAGCGCGACGCCGAGCGAGCGGCCCGCGGCCCCCTGACGCTCACGGCGGTGGGCGAGTGAGCTGCGCGGCACCGCTCCCCGAGCTGACGGTCGTCCACGTCCCGGTCTCCGACCCGCGTGTGGAGCCCCTGCTGAGGGAACTCGGCCACGAGTACTCCACCCGCTACGGCAAGGACGCCCACGCCGAGCTGGCCCGTTATCCCGACGAGGAGTTCACCGCTCCGTACGGGGGAGTCCTGCTCCTTCTCCTGGAGCGCGGCCAGGCCGTCGCGGGCGGCGCCTTCCGCCGGTACGACACGACCACGGCCGAGCTGAAGAGGATCTGGACGCACTCCGCCCACCGCCGCCGCGGCCTCGCCCGGCGGGTCGTGGCCGAGCTGGAGCGGGAGGCGACCCTCCGCGGCTACCAGCGGATCTACCTCACCACCGGCCCGCGCCAGCCGGAGGCACGCAGCCTGTACCTGGCCACCGGCTACGCACCGCTGTTCGCCACCGATGCCGACCCGGAGTCCATCGGACCGCTCCCGTTCGAGAAGCACCTCCCCGCCTCGGCACGGACAGGAAAGGCCGCCGACCTGTGAAACCCGCGACCATCAACCGCCTGCGCGCCGCAGCCGCCCTCGCACTGCTGTCGCTCCTGGCCCTGACCGCCTGCGGCACCGACGGCACCGCGACGGTGGGCGCCCAAGCGCCCACCGCACCGGCCGACGACCCGGTCGGCGGCGTACGGAAGGTGGACGCCGTCGCCGCCCTGCTGCCCGCGGACATCCGCGAGGCGGGGACGCTGAAGGTCGGCAGCTCGATCGGATTCCCGCCCGGTGCGTACTACCCCAACGGCACGGACAAGGCACCCGCCGGCCAGGACATCGACCTCGCCGACGCGGTGGCGAAGGTCCTCGGCGTGAAACTGGAACGCCAGGACGCCTCCTTCGAGACGATCCTGCCCGCCCTCGGCAGCGGCAAGTACGACGTCGGCACAGGCAACTTCGGCGTCACCACCGAGCGCCTGAAGACGATCGACTTCGTCACCTACATCAACGACGGCCAGGGCTTCGCCGTGAAGAAGGGCAACACGACACTCGGCGACCGGGTCACCGACCTGACCCAGCTGTGCGGGCTGTCGATCGGTACAGGCGCCGGCACGACCTTCGAGGCCACCCTCACCGCGCGCAAGGGGGTCTGCGCCGAGGCCGGCAAGAAGCCCTACGACGTGAAGGTCTACTCGGAGAACGCAGCCACCCTCACCGCGCTCCAGCAGGGCCGCATCGACGTCGTGATGTCGACCATCAACGGCCTGCGCCACCAGGCGGCGCAGCCCGCCGCCCAGACCGTCTTCCTCGGCGAGTACCACCGGCTCGACGTCGGCTTCGCCTTCAAGAAGGGCTCCCCGCTCACCCCGGCCTTCCAGGCCGCGGTCGACCAGCTGATCAAGGACGGCACCTACGCCCGGATCCTGAAGAAGTGGGGCACCACCGCCTCCGCGATCGACGCGTCGAAGATCAACCCGCCCGAGCACAGGTGACCCATGAGCAGCGACACCATCGTCCCACCGGCCGCGAGAGCGGCCGAAGACCCGGCCACCACCCTCAAGGTCGTGCCCGCCCGCCACTACGCCCGCTGGGTCGCGGCCGCCGCCGTGATCGTGCTGCTCGCGCAGTTCGCGCACGGCCTGGCCACCAATCCCGTCTGGGAATGGCACGTCTTCCGCGACTACGTCCTGTCCGAGACCATCGTCCAGGCCGTCTGGGTGACCCTCCAGCTCACCGCCTACGCCACCGTCCTGGGATTCCTGCTGGGCACCGTCCTGGCCTTCATGCGGCTGTCGCACAGCCCGGTGCTCAGGACCGTCGCCTGGGGATACGTCTGGATCTTCCGGTCCATCCCGATGATCGTCCAGCTGGTGTTCTGGTTCAACCTCAGTGCGCTGTATAAGGAGTTGGGTGTCGGCATCCCCTTCGGGCCGGTTTTCTGGTCCGTCGACAGCAACGCCCTCATCGGCACCATCGGTGCAGCGATCATCGGCCTGACGCTGCATCAGGCGGCCTACGCGGCCGAGATCGTCCGCGGCGGCGTCCTCGCGGTCGACCACGGCCAGCTCGAAGCGGCCGCGGCACTCGGCATCCCCCGGCTGCGGCAGATCCGCCGCATCGTGCTGCCGCAGGCCATGCGCGCCATCCTGCCCACCGCCGGCAACGAGATCATCGGCCTGCTCAAAGGCACCTCGGTGGTCTACGTGATGTCGATCGGTGAGCTGTTCTACCAAGTGCAGGTCGTCTACGGCCGCAACGGCCGGGTGATCCCGCTGCTGCTGGTCGCCACCGCCTGGTACGTCGTCCTCACCACCCTGCTCTCGGTCGCCCAGTACTACGTGGAGCGCCGTTACGCCCGGGGCGCCGACCGCATGCGGCCACCCACCCCCCTCCAGCGCGCGCGGCGCCTCCTCCGCACCCTGTCTCCGGGAGAGAGCCGATGAACACCGACGTGATGGTGGACGTACGCGCCGTCCACAAGAGCTTCGGCACCCTGGAGGTGCTGCGCGGCGTCGACCTCCAGGTGCGCGCCGGCGAGGTCACCGTGATCCTCGGCCCGTCCGGCTCCGGCAAGTCCACCCTGCTGCGCACCATCAACCACCTCGAGAAGGTCGACCAGGGCTGGATCAGCGTCGACGGCGAGCTCATCGGATACCGGCGCCACGGCGACAGGCTGCACGAGCTGAAGGAGAAGGACGTCCTCAAACAGCGCACCCACATCGGGTTCGTCTTCCAGAACTTCAACCTCTTCCCGCACCTGACCGTGCTGGACAACCTGATCGAGGCCCCCGTCTCCGCACTGCGCCGCCCACGCAAGGAAGCCGAGGAGACCGCCCGTCGGCTCCTCGCGCGGGTCGGCCTCGCCGACAAGGCCGACGCCTACCCGCGGCAGCTCTCCGGCGGCCAGCAGCAGCGCGTGGCCATCGCCCGTGCGCTCGCCCTGGAACCGAAGGTGCTGCTCTTCGACGAGCCGACCTCGGCACTCGACCCGGAACTCGTCGGAGAGGTCCTCGACGTCATCAAGGACCTGGCCCGCACCGGCACCACCATGATCGTCGTCACCCACGAGATCGGCTTCGCCCGCGAGGTCGCCGACACGGTCGTCTTCATGGACGGCGGAATCGTCGTGGAACAGGGCTCGCCCGCAGCCGTCTTGGACGACCCGCAGCACGCACGTACCCGCGCCTTCCTCTCCAAGGTCCTCTGACCAGCCCGTACGGCCGCCCACCTTCACGCAACGCAAGGAGAACCACCGTGTCCACCACCCTCGCCGGCCGCGCCGTCGCCGCCGTGCTCGGACTCGCCTCGGCCGTCGTCCTCGCCGCCTGCGCCAACCCCTCCGACGGCGGTACGACCGAAGTCGCGGCCGCGAAGGGCGGCACGAGGAAGATCAACCTCAGCCCGGACCAGGACCGCGTCACCACCGCCAAGGTCGACTCCATCGCCGCCCAGGTACCGGCGGAGATCCGCAAGCGCGGCACCCTGGAGATCGTCGACTCCTCCGGCTCCGCCGCACCGCTCACCTTCCGCGCCACCGACAACAAGACCGTGATCGGTGTCGAGACCGACATCGCCCACCTCGTCGCCGACGTCCTCGGCCTCAAGCCGCACATCAACACCGTCTCCTGGGAGAACATCTTCGTCGGCCTCGACAGCGGCAAGTACGACGTCGGCTTCAGCAACATCACCGTCACCGAGGAACGCAAGGAGAAGTACGACTTCGCCACCTACCGCGAGGACAACCTGGGCTTCGAGGCGAAGAAGGGGAGCGGTCTCACGGTCCGCGGGCCGAAGGACGTGGCGGGCCGGACCGTCGCCGTCAGCAGCGGCACCAACCAGGAGAAGCTGCTCGTCGAGTGGAGCGAGGAGAACGAGAAGGCCGGCCGCAAGCCGGTGGACATCAAGTACTACCAGAACGACAGCGATACCTACCTCGCCCTCCAGTCCGGTCGCATCGACCTCTACCTCGGGCCCAACCCGACCGCCGCCTACCACGCCGCCACCACCGGCAGGACGGAGGTCGTCGGCACCTACTCCGGGGCCGGCGCCACACTCCAGGGCCTCATCGCCGCCACCACGAAGAAGGACAACGGCCTGGCCAAGCCGCTCGCCGAGGCCCTCGACGAGGTCATCGAGAACGGCACGTACGCCAAGGTCCTGGAGCGGTGGGGCCTCTCCGAGGAGGCCGTGACCACGTCGCAGGTCAACCCGCCCGGCCTGCCCAAGACCAACAAGTAGGCACGAGGGAGGTTGCGCATGAGGTTTCAGGTCCTCACGATCGTCGGCCACGCCCCCCACGCGCTGTCCGGTGAACTCGGCTCCGCCGCCGACCGGCTGGCGGAGGTCGTGGAGACCGGTGTCGCCGCCGAGGAGCTCGGCTTCGACGCGTACGCGGTCGGTGAACGGCACGCCGGGGCGTTCCTGTCGTCCAGCCCCACGGCGCTGCTCGGCGCCGTGGCCGCCCGCACGTCCCGCATCCGGCTGCTCACCGGTGTCACTGTCCTGGCCATCGCGGACCCGGTGCGCATCGCCGAGGACTACGCGACTCTCCACCAGCTCTCCCGTGGCCGGCTCGAACTCGTCATCGGCAAGGGCGCGGAGGCGGGCCACTTCGACCTCTTCGGCCTCGACGAGGGCCTCCAGTGGGACTACCAGAGCGAGAAGTACGAGCTGCTGCGCAGGCTCTGGCGCGAGGAGAAGGTCACCTGGCAGGGCAAGTTCCGCCCGCCGCTGTCGGACACGACCACCGTGCCCCGGCCCTACGAAGGACGTCCGCCGCGCGTCTGGCACGGCTCGGCCACCAGTCTCCACTCCATCGAGTTGGCCGCCAGGCACGGCGACCCGTTGTTCAGCGCCAACGCCATCCAGCCCCGCGACGCGTACGCACGGCTGATCGCGCGCTATCGCGAGCGCTTCGAGGCGTACGGGCACGACCCGCGCACCGCCCACGTCGGTGCGGGATCGGGAGGACTGTTCGTCGCCGACACCACCCAGGAGGCGATCGCCCGCTTCAAGGACTTCTACGAGGCCCGGGTACTGCAGACCTACAAGCCGCACCTGGAGGGCAAGCCCGGCTACAACACACCCTTCCGCACCATCGAGGAGGCCGTCGCGGACGGCCCTCATCTCATCGGCAGTCCCCAGCAGATCATCGACAAGACCTGGCCTTCCACCAGGCATACCGCCACGACCTGCAGTCCATCACCGTCGACAGCTCGGGTCTTTCGTCGTCCGAACAGGTCGACCAACTGCGCCGATTCGCCGAGGAGATCGCTCCGGTCGTGCGGCGCGAGGCCCCCACCACTCTGTGGCAGCAGCCGTAGACGCCTTCCGAAATCCCCGCCCGGCACTGAAAGGTCCGCCCATGGCCACCGTCCTGTCCGTCTCCGGAAGTCCCTCCGCCACCTCCCGCACCGCATGCCTCCTGCGCCACCTGGACCGCCGTCTCGCCGCCGAGGGGCACGAGGTGATCCCGCTGGACGTCCGTACTCTGCCCGCCGAGGCCCTGCTCGGCGCCGACGTGCGCCACCCGGCGATCGCCGAGGCCGCCGCGCTCTTCGCACGCGCGGACGGCATCGTGATCGGCACACCCGTCTACAAAGCCGCCTACTCGGGCCTGCTCAAGTCACTGCTCGACGTGCTCCCGCAGTACGCCCTGACCGGCAAGACGTTGCTGCCGCTGGCCACGGGCGGCAGCACGGCCCACGTGCTGGCCATCGACTACGCGCTGCGCCCGGTGCTGAGCTCCATGGGCGCCGCGCACATCGTCCAGGGCTGGTTCACGCTCGACAAGGACCTCCACGTGGGGGACGACGGCATCCTGACCGTCGCGCCGGGCCCGGCCGAGGGGCTCGCCCATGTCACGGACCAGTTCTCCGCCGCCCTCGGCGGGCGTACGGCCCTGCTGGCCGCCGTCGGCTGAGCACGCCGGCCCCGCGTTCCTCCTCACCCTCTTCACCCTCTTCCGACCCCGCTTGAAAGGCAGGACCCCGTCCATGACCTCCACCGCCCCCGCTCCCTCCGTCCCGCAGAGCGCCGGAATCACCGTCGCGAAGGTCGGCGGCCGTATCGGTGCCGTGATATCCGGAGTCCGCCTCGGCGGCCACCTCGACGAGGCGACCGTGGCCGCGATCCGCCGCGCGATCCTCGACCACAAGGTGGTCTTCTTCCGTGACCAGAACCACCTGGACACAGAGAGCCACGAGGCGTTCGCCCGCCTCCTCGGGACCCCGGTCGCGCATCCCACCGTGCCGTCCGTGGACGGCCGTTACGCCCTCGGCATCGACAACGACCACGGCGGCCGCGCCAACCAGTGGCACACGGACGTCACCTTCGTCCCCGCCTATCCGGCCTTCTCCATCCTGCGTGCGGAGGTCGTGCCGCCCTACGGGGGCAACACCCTGTGGGCCAACACCGCCGCCGCGTACGCCGAGCTGCCCAAGCCCCTGCGGGTGCTGGCCGACAGCCTGCGCGGCGTCCACACCAACGACTACGACTACGCGGCGGTACGCCCCGACGCCCCGTCCGAGGCGCTGGAACAGCACCGTCAGGTGTTCACCTCGACCACGTTCCGCACCGAGCACCCCGTCGTGCGCGTCCACCCCGAAACCGGTGAACGCGCCCTGGTCCTCGGCAACTTCCTCCAGCGGCTCACCGGTTTCAACGGCCCGGACTCCCGTGCGTTGACCGGTGTGCTCCAGTCCCACGTGGAGCGCCCGGAGAACACGGTGCGCTGGCAATGGCGCGCGGGCGACGTCTCCATCTGGGACAACCGCGCCACGCAGCACTACGGCGCGGACGACTCCGACGACCACGAGCGGACCCTGCGCCGCGTCACCGTCGACGGAGACGTCCCGATCGGCGTGGACGGCCGACCCTCGGTTCTGCTGTCTCCGGAGACGGTGCCCGAGCCGGCCTACGGCATCGCCTCCGGCGCATCCACCGACGGCGCACTCGTGGAGGTCTGACCCCTACCGCGACCGCCCGGCGCGTACCCGATCCGAGGGCCGCGCCGGGCGGTCGCCTGCGTGGAAACGTGCCTGTGCGGTGCGCTCTTGACGTGGTTGCGGAACGCCCCGACACTGCGGAATGAGATTCCTAGTGACAAGGTGGGAAATCATGGGCTGCTCGGTTCCGAACCCTGCCGCGGGCGCTTGCACTCCGGTCGCTGACCCTGCTGACATCCCGGCGTCACATCGACCTGCTGCGCGTGTGCAGCGCGGCCGATTCGCAGCGCGGCCGGGGTGCGCAATCCCCTTCGACCGGCGGAGCCTGAACTCCACGTCGGAGTCGCTGCATTCTTCGGCCGGAGTCAGAGCCGCACCGGAACTCCCCATCCCTCGCGGAGAGCACACGCCGACGCCGGCGCGCTCCACCGCCGTCCGTCCCCAGCGCGACCACCTCAAGGGAGACGCATGCCCGCCCCGTACCCGACCGTCGTGCCGCCCTTCCGAGGCAGGATCGGCGAAGACGCCCGCAGCGGCTACCCCGCCCAACCGCACCGGTACCGGCTTCACCTCGCGTTGTCCTGTCCGAACTGTCTCCAGATCGCCGTCACGCACAGCCTGATCGGCCTCGACGACACCCTTCCCGTCGTGCTGCTGCCGGCCGTGCCCGACGCACGCGACGGCGGACACCTGGCGCTGCGTCCGCTGTACGACGCGAGCGCGCACCGGCATCCCGGCCCGGCGGCGGCGCCGGTGCTCAGCGACGACTGGACCGGACGGATCGTCAGTACCCGTGCCGCCGACATCCTCAGCGACCTGGCCCGGAGGTTCGCAGGCCACGGGCTCGATCTGCATCCCCACGCGGTCGACGACGAGATCGCGGCCATCGGCCGACTCTGCCGACAGGGGATCAACGGCGCCGCGCAGCGCGCCGGCCGAGTCGACACGGACGCGGGAGCACGGGGGGAGGCGCTACGGACCCTGCTGCACGGCCTGGACGTGCTCGAGCGCCGTCTGTCCCGCCACGATCACGTACTCGGTGACGGCCTCACCCTCGCGGACGTGCAGGTGTGGGTGACACTCGTGCAACTGGACACGGTGCACCGCTGGCACCTGGACGCCGCCGCGGTCCACCGCATCACCGACCACCCTCACGTGTGGGCCTACGCGCGCCGCCTCGCGCGGCACCACGCCTTCGGCGCCCACCTCGACCTGGACGCGATCGTGCTGCGGCACCACCTCCACTGCCGCGGCCAGGAGGCCGCCGGCGCGGCGATCCGGATCGTGGACTGGGAGGCGGGACGGGCCCAGGGAGCGGGCCGACGGGCCGTCGAGCGCCTCGAACCACTCGAAGAGCGCTCCGGTCGCTGAGAACGCGGCCGCAGCCCGGAAACGCCAGTGGGGGTGACGAACGTGTCGTCACCCCCCTACACGTACGTCCCCGACCACCCGTAGCCCTTCAGGAGGTGATGGGCAGGGCAGCGCCTTCGTTGCCCGGGGCGGCGAGGGGCGGGCCGACTGCGAGGCGGGCGCCGGGGGTGCGGCCGCGGCCCCAGCCGATGTCCCGGCGGTAGCTGCCGAGCAGACCGGCATCTACGAGGCGGTGCTCGTCGCGGACGTCGGCTTCGCCGGGCAGCGGCAGGGCCTGCGGGGCCACGTACAGGGCGTCCACGGGGCAGTTGGCCTCGCACTGGAAACAGGTCTGGCAGTCGGACTGCCGGGCGATGACCGGGACGCCGTCGGCGCCCCGGTCGAACACGTCTGTCGGGCAGACCGCGATGCACTTGTCGCAGGTGATGCAGCGGTCGGCGGAGACCAGTTCGATCATCGGGTCACCTCCTGGAACGGGGGTACGGGGTCGTGCCGGGTCCACACGCGGTCCACGCCGCCCGTCACCACGCGGTGGCGCTGCGCCGGGTCCAGCTCGGGATGGTCGAGCCGCTTCGCCATCCCGCGGGTCTCGGTGCGGGCCAGGGCCGCGGTGTACATCCAGCGGGCGTGCGCGGTCATCGCCGCCGCCTCGCGGGCCTTGAGCAAGTCGCGCCCGCTCCCGTGCAGAGTGGCCCGGACCTCGGCCCACACGGCGTCGAGCGCCGCCAGTGAGCTGGTGAGTCCGTCGCCGGTGCGGAAGTAGTTCTTCTCGTACGGCAGCACTTCGCCTTGTACGGCGGAGATGACGTCCCGGAATCCGTCCGCCGGGCCGCGCGCGGAGGTCGGCCGCAGCCCCGCCCCGCCGGCCGGCCGCATCTCGCGCGTGCCGGTCCGTCCGCCGAGCGACAAGGCGTGGCGGGCGGCGCCGGTACCCGCCCAGATGCCGGAGGAGATCGCCCAGGCCGCGTTGTGGCTGCCACCGCCGGTGAAGCCGCCGCAGATCGGCTCGCGCGTCGCTGCGTCCCCCGCCGCGTACAGGCCGGGCACGGTCGTGGCGCAGTCGTCGCCCGTGAGCCGGATGCCGCCGGTGCCGCGCACGGTGCCCTCCGCGAGCAGGGTGATCGCGAACAGCTCGGTGAACGGGTCGATGCCGAGCCGGTCGAAGGGGAGGAAGAAGTTCGGCTGCGCGAGCCGCATGGAGCGCCGGGCGCCGGCATCGGCACGGTCGAGCCGCGCGAAGACCCTGCCGTCGAGGAGCGCACGGGCGATCACCGAACGGGAGGTGACCGACGCTCCCTCCAGGAGCCGTCGGTCCGCGTCGTAGAAGGTCGCGAAGGCGTAGAAGGCGTTCTTGGTGACGGACGTGCCCTCCGGAGCGATGCCGTACGCGTTGGAGAACTCCATCCCCGACAGCTCGGCGCCCGTCTCCGCGGCGAGCAGGGCCCCGTCACCGGTGTTCACGTTGCAGCCGATTGCCCCGCTGAGGAAGGCGCACCCGCCGGTGGCCAGGACCACGGCCCCGGCCTGGACCCGGTACGGCTTCCCGCCCTCCTGGCGCCGCAGCCCCTGGGCCCCGGAGACGGCGCCGGAGGTGTCGGTGAACAGCTCTGTCACCGGGCTGTGGTCCAGGATGCGTATCCCGGCCTTCCGGATCCGGATTCGCATGCGCCGCATGTACTCCGGCCCTTGGAGCCCGTTGCGCAGCGGCGTGCCGTCGGGCGCGGTGGGGAAGGGGTAGCGCCCCTCGTCGGCCAGCTCGTTCATGGCCGCGTACGTCTCGTCGAGGACGCGCTCCTTCCAGTGCCGCTCGGCCAGGTGCCCGCCCAGTGCCTGCCGGCTCGCCATCGCCGCCTCCCGGGCGGCGGGCTCGGGCGGGACGTACCAGACCCCGGTGCCGCCGGCCGCGGTCGCGCCGCTGGTGCCGCAGTACCCCTTGTCGGCGAGGACGACATCGGCTCCGGCCTGCGCGGCCCGCAGCGCCGCCCACGTGGCGGCCGGGCCGCCGCCCACGACCAGGACATCGGTGGTCAGGTCGGTGACGTCATGGCGGAGAGGACCGCCTCCACGTCCGGTCATGCCGGCGCTCCCACGGGCGCGCCGGCGGGCCTCGGTAGCCCATAGTGCTCACGGAGCGTCCGGCCGGTGTACTCGGTGCGGAACAGGCCGCGGGCCTGGAGGATCGGGACGACCTGATCGACGAAGTGGTCGAGCCCGCCCGGCAGATAGGGCGGCATGATGTTGAAGCCATCCGCCGCCCCCTCGGTGAACCACTCCTCGATCTCGGCGGCGATCTGCTCGGGCGTGCCCGCGACCACGCGGTGACCGCGTCCACCGCCGAGCCGGGCGATCAGCCGGCGCAAGGTGAGCCCGTCGCGCCGTGCCAGCTCGGCGACGAGCGTAAAGCGGCTCTTGTTGCCGTTGATGTCCCGCTCGTCGGGCAGGTCGGGCAGCGGCCCGTCCAGCGGCAGGCCGGTGAGGTCGGTGCCGAGCATGCCGGAGAGCTGAGCAAGCCCGTACTCGGGGACCTGGAGATCGGTCAGTTCCTGCTCCAAGGCGCGGGCCTCCTCCTCCGTCGAGCCGATCACGGGGCAGATGCCGGGCAGGATCCTCACGTCCCCCTCCGAACGCCCCTGGCGTACGATGCGCGCCCTGAGGTCCTTGGCGAACGCCTGCGCGTCGGACAGGGTCTGCTGCGCGGTGAACACGGCCTCTGCGTACCGTGCTGCGAACTTCCTTCCGTCCTCCGACGACCCGGCCTGCACCAGCAGCGGTCTGCCCTGCGGCGAGCGGGGCACGTTCAGCGGACCGCGCACCCTGAAGTGCGTCCCCCGGTGGTCGACGGGCCGGACCTTGTCGGTGTCCGCGTAGACGCCGCCCGCGCGGTCGAGCACGATCGCGTCGTCCTGCCAGCTGTCCCACAGCTTCACGGCCACGTCGACGAACTCCCGCGCCCGCTCGTAGCGCAGGCCGTGCTCCAGGTGCTCGTCGCGGCCGAAGTTCCGGGCCTCGTCGACGGTCCCGGACGTCACGATGTTCCAGCCGGCACGGCCTCCGCTGAGATGGTCGAGTGACGCGAACGCGCGGGCCACGGTGAACGGCTCGTGGAACGTGGTGGAGACGGTGGCGATGAGTCCGATGCGCTCGGTGGCGGTGGCCAGCGCCGAGAGCAGCGTGAGAGGTTCGAAGCCGCCGAGCGCGTTGTA
The DNA here is from genome assembly GCF_053609105.1 of Streptomyces sp. NPDC054975. NCBI lineage: Bacteria > Bacillati > Actinomycetota > Actinomycetes > Kitasatosporales > Streptomycetaceae > Streptomyces > Streptomyces sp. NPDC054975. The sequence goes on along the minus strand of NZ_JBSGWV010000001.1, from coordinate 311,705 downwards.
CCGGGCGTTGCCCCACAGAGCGAGACCGTCGGCGAGGAACACCGAGTCGAGCAGCCCGCGCTCGGCCGTACGGGCCAGCTCCTGGAAGTACGTCACGTCGATGACGCGCTCGGGACTGGTCAGCGGGTGCCGCCAGGCGGCATCGTGATGGCCGGCGTTCATGAGGAAGGCGTTCAGGTGCAAGTGGCGGGGCGGTGCGGCGGGCATGGCGAGTCCTTGATGAGGAGGGCGGGTACGTGAAGGGCGGCCGGTGGACGGAACGGCCGGCGAGGTGACGTGCGGGGAGGAACGGCCCGGGCGGGTCAGCCGTCCGTGGCGGGCCGCCAGGAGCTGAGGCGCCGTTCCAGCGCCACGAGGAGCTGGTTGAAGGCCACACCCACCGCGGAGATCGTGATGATCCCGGCGTACATCTGCGGGATGGCGAAGTTGTACTGAGAGGCGTTGATCAGATGGCCGAGGCCCGCCTTGGCGCCGATCATCTCGGCCGCGACCAGTACCAGGATGGAGACGGCCCCCGCGAGCCGGACGCCGGTGAACACGGCGGGCACGGATGCCGGCAGGATCACCTTCTGGAACAGGCGTAGGGCGGGAAGGTCCAAGGAGCGGGCCAGGCGCAGGAGCGTCGGATCCACGGACCGCACGGCGCTGATCGTGCTGAGCAGCACCGGCCAGGTGCAGGCGTACACGATGATCGAGATCTTGGACGTCTCGCCGATGCCGAGCAGCAGCACGAACACCGGCAGGAGCGCGAGGGCGGCGGTGTTCCGGAAGACCTCGAGGAGCGGGCCCAGGAGGTCCGCCACCCGCCGATACCAGCCGATCAGCAGGCCGAGGGGTACGGCCAGTGCCACCGCGATCCCGAACCCGGTGAACGAACGGGTGAGGCTGGCCCGCGCGTTGTCGGCGAGCTGACCGTCGGCCGCGAGCTGCCACCACGCCTGTGCCACCTCGCTGAACGGTGGCAGGAACGTCCGGTCGACCAGGGCCAGTCGGGGTGCGGACTCCCAGAGCAGCAGCAGTGCGAGGACGGCGACCGACTTGGTGCCCGCCTTGAGCAGTCCGTACGCGAAGGCGCGGGCCGACCACGCGAGGCGCCGGCGGCGCGGCGCGACCGAGGGAGCGACGGGTCCCTGGGCTTGGGCTACCGGGTGCGCGTCGGGAGCGGCCCGATCGCTCAGCGGGAGACGGGCTTCGGCCTCGGTGACCGAACTCGTGGATGTCACGGAACTCACGGGGCGACTCCTTCCCTCTCCTCCTGCTGGGCTCTGGACACCTCGTCGCGCAGCAGGGACCAGATCCGATGCCGGAACCGCGCGAACTCCGGGCTGGAGCGCGGATCGTCCTCGCCCGTCGGCTCCGGAAGTTCGATCGGCACGACCTCCTTGATCCGGCCGGGGCGTGACGTCATCACGGCCACGCGCTGTCCCAGGCGGACGGCCTCGTCGATGCCATGCGTGATGAAGACGACCGTCTTTCCCGTGCGCCGCCAGATGCGCAGCAGCTCGTCCTGGAGGGACTCCCTCGTCTGGGCGTCCAGCGCCGCGAACGGCTCGTCCATCAGCAGCACGTCCGGGTCGTAGGCCAGGCTGCGGGCGATGGCGACCCGCTGACGCATGCCGCCGGACAGCTCGTGCGGATGGTGTCCCTCGAACCCGCTCAGGCCGACCAGGTCGAGGAACTCCCTGGCTCGCGCGGCCCGTTGGCGCCGAGGTGTGCCGACGGCCTCCAGTCCGAACTCCACGTTGCCCAGCGCGGTGCGCCACGGGAGGAGCGCGTACTGCTGGAAGACGATGCTCCGGTCGACACCCGGTCCGGTGACCGGCGCACCGTCGAGGAGTATCCGACCGGCAGTGGGCCGTACCAGGCCGCCGAGCAGGTCGAGGAGGGTCGACTTGCCGCAGCCGCTGGGACCTACGACGACGAGGAACTCGCCGGCGCCGACGGACAGGTCGATCCCGTCGAGCGCGGTGACCACGGACCGTCCGTCCGCTCTCTTCGGGAGAGCGAACTCCTTGCGTACGCCGTCGAACACGATCTTCGCGGTGTGACCCACGCGCTTCACCTCCCGCTCGGCGTCGCGGCGGGGGACGCCACGGCGGCGTTGAACTCGTTGGTGTAGAGGGCTTCGAGCCGGACCTTGCCGTTCGGTATGTCGCCCCGCTCGGTCAACCAGTCGAGCCAGAGCTTGAGTTCGGCGCCCGTGATGCGTCCGCCGGGCTCGCTCACGCCGTACGACTTCCAGTAGCGCAGCGTGTCGACGTCCTCGTTCCGCTTCCGCTTCTTCACGATGTCCGTCATGCGGGCGACCACCTCCTCACGCGGGGTGGTGCGCGTCCAGTCGAGGGCACGCGCGACGCCGGTGACGAACGTGCGCACGGTGTCCGGGTTCTGGCGGATGAACCGTTCCGTCATGACGTACGTCCCCGCGCTGAAGTCCCCGAGAAGCTGGTGGTCGGTGAAGAGCGACCGGATCCCGCCCTTCGCCAGCGCCTTGTCCCGGAGGACCCCGCCCAGCACGGCGACGTCGATCTGTTTCTGGCGCAGGGACTGCTCGGTGTTGACCGGAGGCACGACGAGGGGCTCGACCTTGTCCGCGTCCGCCGACGACAGCCCGCCGCGCTGGAGGTAGATGTCGAGCATGGCCTCGGAGTGCGCGCCCAGGGTGTTCATGCCGACCTTCCTGCCGACGAGGTCGCGGGCGGAGCGGATCGGGCTGGCGGCGAGGACGTAGTAGCCGCTGAACGCGTGCTGATCGGAGCCGTAGTAGCTGATGACGGCCTTGATCGGGGCGCCGCCCGCGGCGAGTTTGACCACGGCGCCGTTGAAGGCACCGCCGAAGTCGGTCTGGCCGGTGGCCGCCGACTGGATGTCCTGCGGGCCGCTGATCGTGTTGCCGACCCACTCCAGCTTCACGTCGTCCAAATACCCCAGATCCGCGGCGAGTTCCGCGGGAAGCACCTGGCCGGCCCACCCCTGGTACCGCAGCGTCTTCGTACCGCCCTTGCCGGCGGAGCCGCCGCCCACGGCGGTGCCGCAGCCGACGGCAACCGCCGAGAGGCCGATCAGTGCGAGGATCTGGCGACGGTTCGCCAGCGGCGAAGTACTCATGAGGATGTCCTGTTCAGAGGGGACGGACGGGTGGCGCGGAGAGGTGGTTCCCGCGGACTGCGGCGAGGACGAACGGGCCTGCTCGCACGGGAGCCGACGGCAGCGCGGGTGAGAACGTCCAGCGTCCGCGAGCGCGCGGATTCCTTCGCGCGTGGTGCGGGGGAGAGTCGGACGGCAGTGGGCGAGGCTGCCGAGGGGTCGCCTAGCAGCCGCAGGAACGGATCACACAGAGGGCGCTGGCTTGCCGTCGAAGATCGACGTGCAACCGCGCGGTGAAGGTCGCTGGCTGGCTCACACCGACGAGGCTGGCAGTGGCGATCAGCCGCGTCAACGCGGGAAACGGACCTGTCTCACATGCTGGGTGTACTGCCATACTCCAGAAGCGAGTCGTTCACAAAGAGCGGCGCAACCTGGCGCGGGCAGCTGGGCAGCGTGCACCGACGGGGCAACGATCGTCGGGATCGGTAGCCGCATGGAGGGCGTTCACCGTGACCCCCGTGAAGAGCGGGGCCGGGCGCGCCGGCCGGCCCCGCTCCTTCGTTCAGCGCAGGTCGAACCGGTCGAGGTTCATCACCTTGTCCCACGCGGCCACGAAGTCACGCGCGAACTTTTCTCCTGCGTCGGCCGACGCGTACACCTCCGCGAGCGCGCGCAGCTGCGAGTGCGAACCGAAGACGAGGTCGACGGGGGTGGCGGTCCACCGGACCTCGCCCGTCGCGCGGTCGCGTCCCTCGAAGACGTTCTCGTCGGACGTCGACGCCTTCCACTCCGTGCCCATGTCGAGGAGCTGGACGAAGAAGTCGTTGGTCAGCGACTCCGGCCGGTCGGTGAAGACCCCGTGCCGCGACCGCCCGAACCCGGTGTCCAGCACCCGCATCCCCCCGACGAGCACCGTCATCTCCGGCGCCGTCAGCGTCAACAGGTTGGCACGGTCGAGGAGAAGGGTCTCGGGCGACAGCTTCTCCCCGGCCCTGAGGTAGTTGCGGAACCCGTCCGCGCGGGGTTCGAGCACCGCGAACGCCTCCACGTCCGTCTGCTCCTGAGAGGCGTCCGTGCGGCCCGGCGCGAACGGCACCGTGATGTCGTACCCAGCGTTCCTCGCGGCCCGCTCGACGGCCGCGCACCCGCCCAGCACGATGAGGTCCGCGAGCGAGATCCGCGCCCCGCCCGCACCCTCGAAGTCCGCGCGGATCCCTTCGAGGGTGTCGATCGTCTGCGCCACCTCCGGCGCGTCGTTGACCTCCCAGTCCCTCTGCGGGGCGAGCCGGATCCGCGCCCCGTTCGCGCCGCCGCGTTTGTCGGTGCCGCGGAAGCTCGCCGCGGACGCCCAGGCGGTGGTGACCAGCTGGGAGAGGGACAGCCCCGAGTCGAGGACGCGGGCCTTGAGGGCGGTGACGTCCGCCTCCCCGACCAGCGCGTGGTCGACGGCGGGGACGGGGTCCTGCCAGAGCTGCGGCTCGGGGATCCACGGGCCGAGGTAGCGCGAGAGAGGACCCATGTCGCGGTGCAGCAGCTTGTACCAGGCCTTGGCGAACGCGTCCGCCAGCTCGTCCGGGTTCTCGTGGAAGCGCTTGGCGATCGGCGCGTAGACCGGGTCGAGACGCAGCGAGAGGTCCGTCGTGAGCATCATCGGCGCATGCCGCTTCGACGGGTCGTGCGCGTCGGGCACGGTGCCCTTCGCCGCCGCGTCCTTGGGGGTCCACTGGTGGGCTCCGGCAGGGCTGGTCGTCAGCTCCCACTCGTACCCGAACAGGTTCTCCAGGTAGCCGTTGTCCCACTTGGTGGGCTCGTTGGTCCAGGCGCCCTCCAGCCCGCTGGTGAGGGTGTCGGCGCCCTTGCCGCTGCCGTACGCGTTCTTCCAGCCGAGGCCCTGCTGTTCGACGGGGGCGGCTTCGGGCTCGGGACCGATGTACTGCGGGTCGACCGCGCCGTGACACTTGCCGAAGGTGTGGCCGCCGACAATGAGGGCGACGGTCTCCTCGTCGTTCATCGCCATGCGTCCGAACGTCTCCCGGATGTCCCGGGCGGCGGCGAGCGGGTCCGGGTTGCCGTTGGGGCCCTCCGGATTGACGTAGATCAGGCCCATCTGCACGGCCCCGAACGGGCCGGTGAGCTCCCTGTCACCGCTGTAGCGCTCGTCCCCGAGCCAGGTGTCCTCCGGGCCCCAGAAGATCTCCTCCGGCTCCCAGACGTCGGGGCGCCCGAAGCCGAACCCGAAGGTCTTGAACCCCATGGACTCCATGGCGCAGTTGCCCGCGAAGACCAGCAGATCGGCCCAGGAGATCTTCCGCCCGTACTTCTGCTTGACCGGCCACAGCAGCCGGCGCGCCTTGTCGAGGCTCGCGTTGTCCGGCCAGCTGTTGAGCGGGGCGAACCGCTGGGCGCCCTGGCCGCCGCCGCCCCGGCCGTCCGCGATGCGGTACGTCCCCGCGGCGTGCCAGCTCATCCGGATGAAGAGCGGCCCGTAGTGGCCGTAGTCGGCCGGCCACCACTCCTGGGAGTTCGTCATCACCGCGAAGACGTCCCGCTTCAGCGCGTCGACGTCGAGGCCGGCGAACTCCTTCGCGTAGTCGAAGTCCCCGCCCATCGGATCGGACAGGGGCGAATGCTGATGCAGGACCTGCAGGTCCAGCTGGTTCGGCCACCAGTCCATGTTGGATTTCGGCCGGGTCTCGGTGGGGGTGGGTGCGGGAATCGCCGGGTTCTCGCTGTCGCTGCCGGGCACGTGGGTCCTTCTTCCGCTCATCGTGACGGTTTCGGCGTCCGTCATGCTCGCGCACGGCGGACCGCGCGGCCGTGAGAACACGCAGAGCCCCGCAAACCTCAGGAATGATCAGAAGGAAGGACTTTCCGGCGCGCCTTCCGATCTCGGAGCGGAGGACGAGTGCAGCCGCGCCGTGGTCGAACGCGGCTACCGCTTGAACCACTCGGCAGGAGGGGGCACGGCTACGCCCCCGAGCGATCCGGGCCCTGATCCACAAGGGGTTCACGGACCTGTCAGGAACGGAGGCACCGCGAGCCGTGTCCCGCACGCGCCGCCGTGATAGCCGTCCGGAGCGCAGGGAGCGCAGGGAGCGCACTGCGGTCGCGACCGCTCGGCAGGATGATGGGACCATGAAAGGGCTGCCTTTCCCTCTTCCCGCCGGGGCGGATGAAGGCGGGCGGCTGGGTCCGCCCCCGGCCGCCTTCGCCCTGCTCGCCGCAGACGGAGTGCTGGTCGGGTGGAGCCGCGAGGCCGAGGCCCTGCTGGGGTATCCCGCCGCGCAGGTCCTGGGGCGCCCGGCGGCCGACCTGCTCGTCCCCCCGCACACCGATCGCCACGGACCGGACGAGCGGCGGCCGGACCAGCGGCTGTGGTTCGACGGGACACGCAGCGCCGTCCTGGACGTGCGCCATCGCAGCGGACACACCGTACGTGTGGCGGTGACGCTGCGTCCCCTGACCCCCGGTCCCGACGGGGACCCCACCGGTCTGTCCCCCTGCGCCGTCCTCATGGCGGCCGAGCTGGAGGAGCTCCGCTGGTGGGAGACCAGGCAGGCGATGCTGCAGGGGCTCGTGACCCAGTCGCCGGTGACACTGACCATCTACGGCCCGGGCGCGCGCCTCCTGTGGGCCAACGCGTCCAGCGTCCGAGAGCTCGGCGGCGACCTCACGGCGTCACTGGGCCGCTCCATGACCGAACTCTTTCCCGGCGATGTCCTCACCACCCAGCATCTGGTGCCGCCCGAGGACTTCGTCCAGCAGATCCTCGACACCGGTGAACCGGTCATCGACGTGCATTTCCGAGGCCGGGCCCCGGCCGACCCGCGCCAGGAGCGCGTCTGGTCCTCGTCCTACTTCCGGCTGCTGGACGGCAGGGGAGAGCCGGTGGGGGTGTGCGAACAGTCCATCGACATCACCGACCACTACCGTGCGCAGCAGCGCCTCGCGCTCCTCGCGGAGGCCGGTGCGCGGATCGGTGCGTCGCTCGACCCGTCCGGAACGGCGGCGGAGCTCGCCGAGACCGCCGTGCCGCGGTACGCCGACGCCGTGCTGGTCGACGTGGCGGCGGAGGTGCTTGCGGGCGAGGAACCAAGGCCCGTCACGGCGTGGGACCTGGTACGCGTGGCCGATTCCGACGGAGAGCCCTCCCGGGTGGGCGAGCGGGTCGCGTACGCCGCGGGAACGGCGCAGGCCGAGAGCCTGGCCGGGCGCCGTGCGACCACGGACGCCGAGGTCGCGCCGACACGGCTGTACGTCCCGCTGATCGTGAGGGGGACTCCCTGGGGCCTCGTCACCTTCGTGCGAGGCGACGACTCGGATCCCTTCGACGACGGCGATCGGGCGGTGGCGGAGGAGCTGGCGTCGCGGACCGCTGTGTGCATCGACAACGCCCGGCGGTACCGGCGGGAGCACACGGCCGCGTTCATGCTCCAGCGCAGTCTGCTGCCTCGGTCGCTGCCCGAGCTGAGCGCCGTCGAGGCGGCTAGCCGCTACCTGCCCGCCGACAGCCACCTCGGCGCCGGCGGCGACTGGTACGACGTCATTCCGCTGTCCGGCGCGCGTGTCGGACTCGTCGTCGGGGAAGTCGTCGGCCACGGGCTGGGGGCCGCTGCCACCATGGGGCGCTTGCGCGCCATGGTGCGCACCCTGGCGGAGCTGGACCTGGCGCCCGACGAACTCCTGGCCCGGCTGAACGATCAGGTCGGCAGGGACGCGATCGACCAGAACGTGCAGGGAGCGGACGACAGCGGCGCCGTCGGAGCGACGTGCGTGTACGGAGTCTATGATCCGGCTTCCCGGACTGGCACCTGGGCGGCGGCGGGACACCTGGCGCCGGCTGTGGTGCAGCCGCACGGCGCCGTCGGCTTCCTCCGTCTGCCGCCCGGGCCTCCTCTGGGCGTGGGACGGCTTCCGTACGAGAGTGCGGAAGTGGAGCTCGCCGCCGGAAGCCTGGTCGTGCTGTTCACCGACGGCCTCGTGGAGGCCCGGGGACAAGGCGTCACAGAGGGATCGGACCGCTTGGCGGCTGTGCTCGGGGAGCAGCGAGGATCGTCGGCGGATCTGTTGTGCGCCCAGATCGTCGCGCAGCTGGTGCCGGAACATGTGCGTGACGACGTGACGCTGCTCGTCGTGCGCACCCGTGCGCTGGACGCACGCCAGGTGGCGGCCTGGGAGCTGTCCCCGGACCCCGCGCTCGTCGCGCGCGCACGTGCGATGGCCGCGGAACAGCTCGGGCGGTGGGGACTGGACGATCTGGCCTTCACCACGGAACTGGTGGTCAGCGAGCTGGTCACCAACGCGATCCGTCACGCCTCCGGCCCGATCGGTGTGCGCCTGATCCGGGACCGCTCCCTCATCTGTGAGGTCTCCGACTCGCAGCACACCTCACCGCATGCCCGTTACGCCGGCAACGACGAGGAGGGCGGACGCGGACTGTTCATGGTCGCCCAGCTCACCGACCACTGGGGTACGCGATACATGCCGGCAGGCAAGACGATCTGGGCGGAACAGGCCTTGCCCGTGCCGTGACGGCCCACGCCACTCGCCGCCGCCCGCCCGCCGTGCGGGTCATGTTGTACGCAGACGCATGGCCAGGGCGGCGGTGCCGTCGTCGGACGGGCGAGTCGAGGGCGGCGGTGTCCGGTACGGGGGAGCACCGTCGCCCATGAGGAGCGATGTTCCTCACAAAGATCCGCGACGTCGTCGCCCACGGGGCGGCCCCCATCTTCGGGCTGCCCGATCCGCATCGACCGCCACCGCGGCACACCCCCGGCCGGTGTCCTCGAGCTGCCCGCGAACCGCGACGGATGCCCGCCGGAGCCGTCAGAGCCGGACCGTCCAACTGACCGTGGACCTCATCGTCCGGGCGATGGCGCGGTCCCGCACCGAGGGCGTACGGTCCTCGGCGGTGAGAGACAGCGTGTGGGTCCGAAGGCCGAGCAGCCGCAGGGCCGGGTCGGACACCCGTACGTCGGTGCGGCCCGCGAGGGACTTCACCTCCCGCCCGTCCAGGTACCAGCGGATCGTGAGTTGACGCCCGTCCGCCCCGGTCAGCCGGGGCACGAGGGCTTTGGCGGTGTCGCCCCAGCGGAGGGCGCGATCGGTGGGCGTGACGGGGGAGGCGATGCGCGCGTCGCGGTAGAAGCCGGCGATCATCGCCTCCGCTCCGGGCAGATTGAAGGGCTTGCCGAGGGAGCGCATCATGGAGTTCTCGGTGGGACGCCGCAGTCCGGTGACGTAGTAGCCGCCGCCCTCGTATGCGCCGACGGTGCCGCCGTCGGGAGACTGCTCGCCGAGCCAGCGGTGCCACTTGGTGCCCCGGTCGGCCATGCCGTCGGCGGTGAGGGTCGTGATGTTGGAGTCGGCGGGCTCGGGGCCCACGTAGCGCTCGTAGCCGGGGTAGTCGGGGTAGAAGTACTCGTCGGCGAGCTTGCCCAGGGAGTGGCCGGTCTCGTGGATCGCGACCTGGCCGGATTTCTCGTTGCCCGCCGAGGCCGTTGATATGCCCTCGTAGCCGAGGGTCTTGCTGGGCTCGTTGTAGCCCGCGCCGCCGTACTTGGTGCTGTTGGCGAGGACGAGGACCAGGTCTGCCTCGGGGGCCTTCGCCACGTATCCGTCGACCTTGTCCTGGTCGACGCAGAGCAGCCGCTCGATGCCGTCGCACCAGAAGTACGAGCCGAGAGCCGTGTCCCTCAGGGTGCCGGGAGAGGGGTCGCCGGAGACGCCGGACTGGTTCGAGACGGCGTCGACGGTCCAGACGTTGAAGAGGTTGCGGTAGGTGGTGTACGGCTCGACGGCCGTCAGCTCGGCCCATTTCTGCTGGGCGTCGGCGTGGAAGCGGGGCAGTTCGGCGATGGTGTAGCCGTCTCCGACGACGACGATGTCGAGCCGGTCGGCGACGGGGCCGTTGTCGACCACCTTGGCCACCTCGCCGTCGGCGACCGCCTCGGTCGCCGTCAGGCGGGAGGCCGGCTGGTTCCGGCCCTCCGGCGGCACACGCGTGTGGCCGGATCCGGCGAACGTCCCGTGTTCCGGCCCGGGTATCTCGACCTCGACTCCGGCCGTGGGGGGTGCCGTCGGGTCCGCGGCGGCGCTGCCGGGTGCGGCGGCGAGGACGGCCGCGAGGGCGACGGTCACTCCGGCCGCCATGGCTCCGCGTCGTGCTGAACGCATGAAATCAGCCCCTTGTCAGGCGAGTTAACCGCCTCAGTAAATGTGCTGAACAAGTGGCTTAACCTAGAGGGAAGGCGAGTGGTGCGCAATGCCTACTGCTTCTGGATACTGGGGAGTTCACGAACCAGGGGGTCCGCATGGACGATCCGGCCACGATCGGCCACCGAGTACAGCGCCTGCGCGCTCAACGCGGGCTGACACAAAGGCAGTTGGCCGAGCCTTCGTACACCCCCGCGTACGTGTCGACGCTGGAGTCGGGCAAGGTCAGGCCCTCGGAGACCGCACTGCGCTTCCTTGCCGAGCGCCTCGGTACGTCGTACGAAGAACTGGCTACCGGCCGCCCCGCACACCTCGCCACCGAGCTGCGGCTCGCTCTCTCCGACGCCCATCAGCAGCTGGCCACCGGGACGGCGGACGAGGCCGCCGTGCGCTACCGCCGGCTCCTCGCCGACGCGGAGCACCTCGGACTCGTTGCCGAGCAGGCCGAGGCGTTGCTCGGGCTCGGCGAGTGTTCCCTGGAGACCGGTGAACTGGTCGATGCGGGCCATCACTTCCAGGCCGCCGAGCGGCTCCTCGCCGAGGAACCGCTGCCCCGCCGCGCACGCGCGATCCGGGGCCGTGCCGTCGCACACCTCCTGGCGGGGGAGCTGCGTTACGCCTGCTACCTCCTCGAATCCACCATCGACGAGCTCGGCGCGAGCGGCATGGCCGACCCCGAGGCTCTGGTCATCCTGTACGCAGCCGTGATCGGCCCGTACATCGACATGGGTGCACACGCCCGTGCCGCGCACGCCGCCGAGCTCGCCCTGACGCTGGCTCCGCAGGTCGACGATCCGGCGCTGGTGGCAGGCATGCACCGGCAGGTGGCTCGCACCTTCCTCGCCGAGGGGCGCACGGCCGACGCCGACGCCTCACTGGCCAAGGCGCAGGCGATCTACCAGCAGCTGAGCCTGTGCACCGATCTCGCGCACTGCCACTGGATGCGCGGCTACGTTCAGGCGCAGAAGGGCGAACTGGCTTCCGCTGAGAAGGAGTTGCGAGCCGCCCGGGACATGCTGAATGCCAAGCGCGCGGCTCTGTTCACCGCGCAGGTGGACGTGGAGTTGGCCGATGTCCTCCGGCGGCTCGGACGGCACGACGAGGCGTCCGATCTGCTCTCTGCATTTCTTGAGCTGGGTGACCGGCACGGCGCGGTGCACGCGGGGGGTGCGCACAGGCTGCTCGGGCTGATCGCCGAGGAGCGGGGGGACAGCGAGACCGCCGAGGAGCACTACGTCATGGCGCTCGGACTGCTGGAGCGCAGCGGCGCGAGCGGCGACCTCGCCGATCTGTGCCGTCTGCTGGGCGACCTTCTGCGCCGCGGCGGCCGCACCGAGGCCGCGCTGGACGCGTACCGTACGGGGCTGGGCCACCGCTCGCCCCCCGGCACGACGACGCTGGGGCCGGCTCCGACGGCACTGGCGTTCCCGCGGCACTGAACGAGCAGCTCGGGCAGCGCGTTCGGCAGGTTACGAGCAGCGGCATGCCGGCCCGACAGCGCGGTGCGTTCAGGCTGGCGTACCGGTTGTTGAGGCTGGCCGCCGAGACGGGCGAGCGGGGCGGTGACGTCGTCGTGCGCGGCTACTTGGCTCCGGCTCCGGCGCGGAGGTCACAGATCCTGGTGCCCGCCGGGTGGGGCTGCCCGGCTCTCGGCGGTGCCGGGTGGATCCGGCGAGGGCTCGCCCGCCGCGAGGTGCTCCAGGACCTCCGCCAGTTCCTGGCAGGCGCGGCGCACCGACCGGCGGGTCGCATGCTGCTCGGTGATGACGGAGGCGAGGAGCAGGGCGGTCAGGGCGGCGGAACCGTTGAACGCCTGGAGCTTGGTCATGATCTCGACGTCCGTCAGGTGGAGGAACGCGCCCCGCCCGGAGGTCGCCTCGAAGGTGGTGAGCACGGAGGCGAAGAGCGCGCACAGCATGCTTCCGGCGAGCTGGAAGCGGAGCGCTGCCCAGATCAGCAGGGGGAAGACGAGGAACAGCATGCTCATCTGGCTGAGCACGGCCATGGGCATGAGGACCAGGGTCGTCAGCCCCAGAAAGATCGCCTCCTTCCAGCGCCGTACCCGGAACCGTCCGGCCGGCCCCGCGAGGACGAGCAGGAGCGGGGCGACGAGCAGCACCCCCATCGTGTCGCCCACCCACCAGGCCAGCCAGACGGGCCAGAACTCGCTCGTGTCCAGGGAGCCCTTCGCCACCTGCAGCCCGACCCCCGCGGTCGCGCTGATCAGCATGGCGCCGAACCCGCCGAGGAAGACCAGGGAGAGCCCGTCCCGCAGCCGCGCCATGTCGCGCCGGAAGCCGGCCCGTCTCAGCAGCAGGAAGGCGCAGAGCGGCGCGACGGTGTTGCTCGCCACGGTGACCACTGTGGTGGGCCCCGGAGCGGTGAGGGAGGCGATGACGAGGAAGGAGCCGAGGGCGATCCCGGGCCAGACCCGCACGCCAAGCAGCAGCAGGGCGGCGACGGCGACGCCGGTGGGCGGCCAGATGGGGGTGACCACCGCGCCTTCGACGACGAGGCGGCCCATCAGGCCGAGTCGTCCGGCCGCGTAATAGCAAACCGCCACGGCCAGCGACATCAGAGCCGCCTCCGTAGAGGGCCGGAACTGCCGAATATCCAACACGTCAGCCATCAGACACCGGCCGGGCCGCCACGACCGGGCAAGGACCCTGCGTGTCGGGCGCCGCCGTACGGCACGGGCCCGGGCCGGTCCGAGGACCAACCTGGCCCGAGGCGCGCCCCCTCTCCTCACTCCTCGGCCGCCGACGGGGTCGGACCGCCGTCATGGCCGACGACCAGGACGGCCGCGTCGTCCTCGTGCCCCACCGTGGCCGCCAGCTTCATGACGGCGGTGGCCAGCGCGTCGACGTCCAGCCCGGCGACGGCGGTGATCCCGGCGAGCCGCGTCACCCGGTCCAGCCCCTCGTCGACGTGGAGCGAGGGCCCCTCCACCACGCCGTCGGTCAGGAGGACGAAGACACCGTCGGCGGTGAGCCGGTGGCGCGTGGCCGGGTAGTCGACGCCCCGGAGCACACCGAGCGGAGGCCCGCCCTCGCTGTCGTCTATGCCGGAGCGGCCGTCGGTGGTGGCCCAGATGTGGGGGATGTGACCGGCCCGGGCGCACTCCAGGATGCCGGCAGCGGGGTCGAGCCGCAGGAAGGTGCAGGTGGCGAAGAGGTCGGCGCCCAGAGAGATCAGCAGGTCGTTGGTGCGACCGAGCAGCTCTCCCGGGTCTCCGGTGACGGAGGCCAGCGCGCGCAGTGCGACGCGGACCTGTCCCATGAAGGCAGCGGCCTCGATGTTGTGCCCCTGCACATCACCGATGGACATGCCGATCTGTCCACCGGGCAGGGAGAAGGCGTCGTACCAGTCACCGCCGACGTTGAGCCCGTGATTGGCGGGCTCATAGCGGACGGCCAGCCGGGCGCCCGGAAAACTGGGCAGGTCCGAGGGCAGCATGCCGCGCTGCAGGGCCACGGCGAGCTCGACACGGGAACGCTGCGTCTCGGCCAACTCCCGCGCACGGGCGGTCAGCGACCCGAGCCGGACCAGGAGGTCCTCGCTGTTGTCGGCCGGCCGTCTGCGGAACATCGATCACTCCGACGTCACGACAATCCTCGCATCAGTCCGTCCCGTCTCCAGCACGCGGGACCACAGGGCTACCACCTCGGTACGAACAGGTCCTTCCCCACTCTGCCCGGAGGGGACGGCGTCCGCATCTCATCGGCGGAGAACGCGGCGGATCCCAGCGGGGTCACCCCACACCGCCGGAAACGAACAGCGGTTCGGCGAGATCGACGGCATCGCCCCGCCCCTGGCCTCCGTCCGGACCGAGCAGGCCGACGCCGCGCGACTCGCCCGGCGGTCACCCGCCGCACGGGGACGCGCGCCCCCGCCGGGTGCAGGGTGCGGCCGTCCGCGCCGAACGCGAGCGACAGGACGGCGTCCCCCGCACCGGGCAGGGCGGCGCCCAGCGGCTGCTGGGAGGCCACGTCCCGCAGTCGCATGGTGCCGTACGACCCGGCCGCGGCGAGGACGGAGCCGTCGGGTGAGAAGGCCACGGTGGTGGTCTCCTCCGGTATGCCCGGCATCCCCTTGGACAGGCCCTGTGAGGCGGTCAGGCGCCGTCTCGCCGAGCTCCTCGACCTGATCGTCAAACGGTGAGCACGGCCTGTAGTTGGGCCGGACAGCGGCCGTGAGTGCCGTGGCCACCGGTGTGAGGCCCGGACGGGCGGGTCACGCCTGGCCCGCAGCCCCCGCCCTCAGCTCGAGACGGCCTCGGCCCAGCCGCGGTTGACGGTCTCTCTGGCCTTCTCCGTCTGCGCCTCCGTCGGAAACGTCGGCGTGCCCTCGACCGTCGGCAGTTTCTCCGCGGCGGCCTTGTCGAGGGTGCCGTCCTTCTCCATGGCGTCCATGAGGACGGGGCGTGCATAGGCGCCGAGCCGGAGGTTCTGGCCCTCCGGGCTGAAGACGTACTCCTGCCACAGACGTGCCGCCGCGGGGTGCGGAGCGTCCTTGTTCACCCCGTTCGCGTAGTACTGAGCGAAGCTGCCGTCGAAGGGGATGGCGGTCCGCCAGTCGACGTCCGTGCCATTCTCGCGGAATTCGTCGGCGTATCCGAGGTTGAGGAAGTCCCAGTCGATGCTGATCGGGGTCTGGCCCTTGGCGATCGTGGCCGGGGTGGATTCGACCGGGATGAAGTTGCCGTTCTCGCTGAGCTCGGCGAAGAAGTCGATGCCGGGCTGGACGTCGTCGAAGGAACCCCCGTTCGCCAGGGCCGCCGCGTAGACCCCGGCGAAGGCGGAGCCGGACTTGGTGGGGTCGCCGTTGAGCGCGACCTTGCCTTTGTACTCGGGCTTGCGCAGGTCGGCGAAGGTCGCGGGGCAGGTCTTGACGCGCTTGGCGTCACAGCCGATCGAGACGTAACCGCCGTAGTTGTTGTACCAGCGGGCCCGGTCGTCCTTCTGTTCCTTGGGGATCTCGTCGTACGCGGCGACCTTGTACGGAGCGAGCAGGCCCTGCCGTGCCGCGGACTGCGCGAACGAGTCCCCCACGTCGATCACATCGGGGGCGCGGCCTTCGCCCCTGTGCTCCTTCAGGGCGTTGATCTCGTCCTGGCTGGTACCTTCCGGGTTCTCCACGATGACCTTGATCCCGTACTTCTTCTCGAAGCCGTCGATCAGTGCGCCGTAGTTGGCCCAGTCGCTCGGGAGCGCGATCGTGTTGAGCGAGCCCTCTTTCTTCGCCGCTGTGGTCAGTGCTGCCATGCCGCCGGCGTCCGCGGCGGAGGTGGCCACCGCGGGTGCCCTGGGCGCGGTGGTGGGCTTGTCTCCGCAGGCGCCGAGGGGCGCCGCGAGGACCAGGCAGGCGGCGACGAAGGCTGTCCGGAGACGAGGTGCGGGCACAAAGGCTCCATAACGGGCGGTCGCGTACTGATCGAGGCCAGCGTACGTTCGGCCGCCTCGGCAGCGCAGTCCCAGACGGTGGTGTCCGCTGTCTTCCCTGCGGCTGCCGTACCGGCGCGTTCTCAGAACCCCTCGTCGTCCCACCCGGCCAGGAGCGCCTCCCCGAGATCCATCGCGGGCGGTGCGGCCCCGTCGTGGAGGGCCTGCTCGCTCCAGATGATCTTGCCGCGGGCGGTGTAGCGGGTGCCCCAGCGCTCGGCGAACTGCGCGACGAGGAACAGGCCGCGACCGCCCTCGTCGGTGGCCTCGGCCCGGCGCAGGTGCGGGGAGGTGCTGGACCCGTCGAAGACCTCGCAGATCAGGTTGCGGTCGTACAGCAGCCTCACCCGGATGGGCTCGGTGCCGTAGCGGATGGCGTTGGTCATCAGCTCACTGAGGATGAGTTCCGTGGTGAAGGCGATGTCCTCAAGGCCCCAGTCCGCCAGTCGGCGGGCGCAGGCGTTGCGCACCGGGGACACCGCCGCGGGGTCGGGGGGTACGTCCCACTCGGCGATCCGCGCGGGGTCCAGTCGGCGGGTGCGCGCCACCAGCAGCGCGACGTCGTCGCTGGGCCTGGTGGGCAGCATCGCGTCGATCACCACGGTGCAGGTGTCCTCCGGGGTGCGGGCGGGCCCGGCCAGAGCGGCGCGTAGCGCTGCCAGGCCCGCGTCCGGATCGCGGTCGCGGCTCTCGATCAGCCCGTCGGTGAAGAGTGCCAGCCGGGAGCCTTCGGGCAGGGTGACCGTCATGGTCTCCATGGGCAGGCCCTCGCCCAGGCCCAGCGGCGGGGAGACCGGCACCTCGGGGAAGGACACGGTTCCGTCGGGAAGGATCAGAGCGGGGCCCGGATGCCCGGCGGTGGCGGCCGTCACCTGCCCCGAGACGGGATCGTAGAGGGCGCACAGGCAGGTGGCTCCGGTGATCCCCTGCCACTCCTGCTCGTCGGTGTCGATGTGGGCGACGAGCTCGTCCAGGTGGCTCAGGAGTTCGTCCGGGGGCAGGTCGAGGGTGGAGAAGTTGTACACGGCGGTGCGCAGGCGGCCCATGGTGGCGGCGGCGTGGAGACCGTGGCCGACGACGTCGCCGACCACCAGGGCCACTCGGGCGCCGGGCAGCGGGATGACATCGAACCAGTCACCGCCCACACCGGCCTGGGCGGCCAGATAGCGGTGCGCGACCTCAACGGCGGACTGCTCCGGTACGCCCCGGGGCAACAGGCTGCGCTGCAGGGTGACGGCCATGGTGTGCTCGCGGGTGTAGCGGCGGGCATTGTCGACGGACAGCGCCGCCCGGGCGGTCAGCTCCTCGGCGAAGGACACGTCCTCCTCGTCGAAGGGCGGGGAGTCCTGGGTCCGCCAGTAGCCGGCCATCCCCAGCACCACGCCCCGGGCCCGCAGGGGCACGGCGATCAGGGAGTGGATGCCGCGGTCCAGGATCTGCAGGGCGTTGGCCGGGTCCTGGGTCCGCCAGCCGTGGGTGGCGCGCAGGTCCGCCTCCAGGACCGCGCGGCTGCCGGCCAGCCCGGCGGCCATGGGGCTGGTGGGAACGAACCGGATCAGCCGGCCGACGGGGTAGAGGGGGTGGTCGCCCTGAAGGCCGACGCGGGCCGTGCGGCGCATCTCGGTGGTTGCTTCGGGCGGCTCCTCGCCGCGCAGCACCGGGTCCAGCAGGTCGACGGTGACGACGTCGGCGAACCGTGGGACCGCCACCTCCGCCAGTTCCTCCGCCGTGCGCTCCACGTTCAGCGTCGTTCCGACCTGCGTCCCCGCGTCGTAGAGCAACTTCAGTCGCTCGCGGGCCACCTCGGCCCTGCCGGAGAGTGCCCGCAGCTCGGTGGTGTCGCGCAGCGTGACGACGGTCCCGGCCTGCCCGTAGGGCGCGGTGGGCCGGATGTTCACCGCCAGCAGCCGATCGGCTGCCATGTGCAGCTCGTCGGTCGCGGAACGGCCCGACGCGATCGGATCGGCGATCCCCTCTTCCAGGCCAAGGTCCGTGACGGGGAGCCCTTCCGCGTCCACCGGCAGGTCCAGCAGCCGCCGCGCCTCGTCATTGGCCAGCAGCAGCCGTCCGCCGCCGCCGACGATCAGTACGCCCTCTCGCACCGCGTGCAGCACCGCGTCGTGGTGCTCGTACATCCTCGTCATCTCGGCCGGTCCCAGGCCATGCGTCCGGCGCAGCAGCCGACGGCTCACCAGAGCGGTTCCGCCCGCGGACAGGGCGAGCACCGCGGCTGCACTGCCGAGGACGACCGGAAGCTGCCGGTTCACCATGCTCTGCACGTTCTGCACCGTGACCGGGGAGGAGACGATGGCGATGACGCGGCCGTCGGAGTCCTTGACGGGGACCACCGAGACCACGGACTGCCCCAAGGACCCTTCGAAGGTCTCGGTGAAGGATTGGCCGGCCACCGCCTTGGAGAAGGGGCCGACGACGTGCTTCCCGATCTGCCGTGGGTCGCTGTGGGCGAGGGTGACCCCGGAAAGTGTGTACACGTTGATGCCGTCGACCCCGGCGATCTTCCGGGCCGCCTCGGCGCTCGGCTGTAGCACTGCGCTCGGATGGGGGCTGCGCAGGGCCGCGACGATTCCCGGAGATTCCGCGAACGTTCCGGCGGCGGCGAGCGTACGGTGCCGGGCGTCCACCATGCCGGCGCTCCGGGCTTGCACCACGAGCGCCACCACCGCGGCGGCGACGAGCAGTACCACGACGGCCAGCTGCAGGAGGAACACCTCGCCGGCCACGCTGCGCACGCTCAGAAGGGAGGACAGACGCTGCGGCCGCCGTGCCTCTCCCTCGGGGGGCGGGGCGTGCTCCTGACGCTCCTGGTGGCTTCCTGGGCGGGGACGCCGAGAGGAAGAGGAAGAGCTCGCGGTTGAGCCGAGCAGCCGACGTCGGACGCGTCCAAGTAGGTGGCTCATACTCCATCTTCCAACCTCTATGAGCCGTCGGCAGCGGGGAGCGACGGTCGCCGAGCCGGCGATCCGGGCTCTTCCGCGGAGCGAGGGTGTGGCACGGCCCGTGGGGGCGCGGGCGGGATCCGGGCAGTCGCCGCGCCGATGGGGATCCCCCGCCCACACGCCGTGCAAGAAGTCATGCTGGTTCAGAAAGATGGAGGGGTGGACGGGACGAGTTCAACGACGTGCCGGCCGCCGTTACCGCCCTGCTGCGCCGAGCCGGCCACCGGCGGCCGGGGCGTTTCCCCTGGCTCCATCCTCGCCACGGCGCACTTCGCGCCGCGGAATGCCCATGGTGTCCGGATAATGGATGGAACGGAGAGTGGAAGGGGACATCTCGTGCCATCGGCTCGGCCGGGGGGCGAGGAGACCCACGGCCCGTTCTGGTCCGAGCCGGGGACGCTGCTCGAGCACGTGCCCGTGGCTGTCTTCGGCCTCGATGACGGGGACCTCGTCTGTTACTGGGGGCCCGGCGCGCGGGACCTCTTCGGACATGACGCCACCGCCGTCCTGTCGAGGCCCGGCGCCGTTTTCTTCGCCGACGGGCCCCAGGGCGCCCCCGATCCGTGCGAGCGGCTGACCGAGCGAGGCCGGACCCAGGGTTACTGAAGGGGGGCGGCTGCCGGTAGGTTCCGACCCTGGACGTTTGACAGGTCTGCGGTATGTGGACGCGGACAGGGCTCGCTCGGTTGATGGCTCATCAGGTAAGTCGGCATTCGGTCAGCATGAGCCGCGGAGCGTTCCCGGGGAATTGCCCGAACAGCCGCCGGTGACGGCGTGAAAGCCCAGGTGAGGGCCGTATCTCCTGACCAGAGCGACGTTCCTCACAATCCTCGGAGAGCACGTGCCGGTGTACAGTCGAGACCGCCCTTGACCTGCAACGAGCAGGCAGGGAGCCGTCTTAGAGGAGTCCGTAGTGCTGCGCACCATGTTCAAGTCCAAGATCCACCGTGCCACCGTCACCCAGGCCGATCTGCACTACGTCGGTTCCGTCACCATCGACGCCGAGCTCATGGAGGCGGCCGATCTGCTGCCCGGGGAGCTCGTGCACATCGTCGACATCGACAACGGGGCCCGGCTCGAGACGTACGTCATCGAGGGGGAGCGGGGGTCCGGGGTGATCGGGATCAACGGGGCCGCCGCGCATCTCGTGCACCCCGGGGATCTGGTGATTCTCATCAGTTACGCCCAGGTCGAGGACGCCGAGGCCAGGGCGCTCGTGCCGCGCGTCGTGCATGTGGACGCGGACAACCGGATCGTCGAGCTCGGGAGCGACGCCTCGGCGCCCGTGCCCGGGAGCGACACCCGGCGCAGCCCGCAGGCCGTCGCCGCGCACGCCTGACCTGTCGAACCTACGAGAGGGAGAGGGCCGCATGGCTCCTGCGCTTGAGATCCGTGACGACCGGGAGAAGGGGCGCCTGGAGGCGTTCGAGGACGGCCGGTACGTCGGGGTCGTCGTCTACTTCGTCCTGGACGTCGAGCCGCACGCCCTCGTGGCGGTGCACACCGTCGTCGAGGAGGGCAACGAGGGCAAGGGCATCGCCGGGTCCCTCGTACGGGAGTTCTACGCGATCGCCGCCCGCGCGGGCGTCCCCGTCGTGCCCCTCTGCCCCTACGCCGCGAAGTGGGCCGAGAGGCACCCCGACGAGGCACCCGTACCGCCCGAGGACGTCGTGCACGCGGCAAAGGCCCAGCTCAAGGCCACCCCCGAGCTGTGGTGAGCCTCGCCCTCCTGCACACCTCCGCGGTCCACGTGCCCGTCTTCGACGGGCTCCGCGACCGCCATCACCCCGGTCTCGATCTGCGGCACGTCGTCGCCGAGGAACTGCTCGTACGGGCACGGGCCGAGGGCCCGGAAGCCGTGGCCGGTGCCGTCCGTGAGGTCCTCGCCGAGGCCGTCACGGACGGCGCCGCCGCCATCCTCTGTACGTGTTCCACGCTCGGCGGCGTCGCCGAGCGCCACGCGGCCGAGCTGGGCGTGCCCGTCCTTCGGGTCGACCGGCCGATGGCGGCCGAGGCGGTCCGCGCCGAAACGATCGTGGTCGTCGCGGCCGTCGAGTCCACCCTCGTCCCCACCCTCGACCTGCTCCGCGAGGAGGCGGGCGACCGGACGCCGACCGTCACCACCCTCCTCGTGGACGGCGCCTGGGACCGCTTCCTCGCCGGCGACCACGACGGCTACCTGGACGCCGTCGCGGCGGCCGTGGACCGCGTCGACCGCGCCGAAGGCGGCGTGGTCGTCCTGGCCCAGGCGTCCATGGCGGACGCCGCCGAGCGGACCACGACCCCGCTGCCCGTCCTCTCCAGCCCCCGCGTCGGCCTGGCCGCCGCCGCGAGAGCGGTACGCGGCCACGGATGAATGGCCCTGGCGGGCGCGGGCAGACGCTCCGGGAGAGCCTGGAGCCGTACGGCCCCCGTCGACCGAGAGGCCCGACCCGCCATGACCCATCCGTTCCCCGATCCGGTGCCGCCCGGCCCGATCCCGCCGCCCGGTCCGCCCCCGAACCCGCCGGCCCCGGTGCCCGAACCGCCTCCCGTACCGCCGCCCAACCCGGTTCCCGAGCCGCCGGGCCCCGCGCCCGTCCCGGAACCCGAACCACAGCCCCAACCCGGGCCCGCAGGGCGCTGATCGAGCCCTGAACCCTTGTCACGGCCTGTGACCTTCCCCTACCTTGGGCGACTGCTGATGCGTTCAGCGCACGCGCTCAAGGGGGGGCCATGGCCTTACGGGGACGACACCGCCGGTACCAGCCGAGCCGCATCAACCGGGCCTCGCTCACCGTCACGGCGGGCGGCGCCGGCATCGCGCTCCCGCTCGTCGGTGCCGGGGCGGCCCAGGCGGCCTCCCTCGACGTCTGGGAGAAGGTCGCGGCCTGCGAGTCCTCCTCCAACTGGCGCATCAACACCGGCAACGGCTACTTCGGCGGGCTCCAGTTCAGCCAGTCCACCTGGGAGCGGTACGGCGGTACGCACTACGCGCCGCGCGCCGACCTCGCCTCCAAGGACCAGCAGATCGCCGTCGCGGAGAAGGTCCTCAAGGGCCAGGGGCCGGAAGCCTGGCCGACCTGCTCCTCGCGCGCCGGGCTCGCCCCGCAGGGGAACACGGGCGTCACGCCCGTCTCCCTGCCCCAGCAGCGGTCCGCCGCCACCCGGACCCCGGCGACACAGGCGACGCCGACCACCGTTCCGCAGGTCCGCGAGATGTACACCGTCACCCCGGGGGACTCGCTCTCCCGCATCGCCCGCGAGGCGCGGGTGAAGGGCGGCTGGCAGCGGCTGTACGAGGCGAACCGCAAGGTCGTCGGTGACGACCCCGACCTGATTCACCCGGGCCAGAAGCTGACCCTCCGGATCACCGCCCCGAGCCCGAAGAAGCCCCCCACGACCGGCACTGCCCCGAGCAGGACGGCCCCCGGAAAGACCGCTCCGAGCACGACCGCCCCCAAGGCGAAGCCCCCGGCCACCCAGGCACCGGCCACCAAGGCGCCCGCGACGAAGGCCCCCGCGCCCAAGGCCCCGGCCACGAAGGCCCCCGCGCCCAAGACCACGCCGGCCTCGAAGAAGCCCGCCGTCAAA
Organism: Streptomyces sp. NPDC054975; assembly: GCF_053609105.1. Lineage (NCBI taxonomy): Bacteria > Bacillati > Actinomycetota > Actinomycetes > Kitasatosporales > Streptomycetaceae > Streptomyces > Streptomyces sp. NPDC054975. Next base: position 289,432 of record NZ_JBSGWV010000001.1, on the reverse strand, counting down.
CCGGCCGTCAAGCCCGCAGCCCGGCCCGAGGCGCGCTCCGACAGTTTCTCCGCCCCCGTCTCCGCCTCCATCGGCACCCGCTACCGCGTCTCAGGCTCCTCCTGGTCCAGCGGCTACCACACGGGCGTCGACTTCCCGGTGCCCACCGGTACGTCCGTGAAGGCTGTGGCCCCGGGTCGGGTCGTGTCCGCCGGGTGGGGCGGGGCGTACGGCTACGAGGTCGTCATCCGGCACGACGACGGGCGCTACAGCCAGTACGCGCACCTCTCCGCGCTCACCGTGCGTGAGGGGCAGCGGGTCAACGGCGGGCAGCGGATCGCCCGTTCAGGATCGACCGGCAACAGCTCGGGGCCGCACCTCCACTTCGAGGTGCGCACGGGTCCCGGGTACGGCTCCGACATCGATCCCCTCGCCTACCTGCGTGCGCGAGGCGTCTCGATCTGACACCGACGGATCTGACACCGACGGATCCGACACCGACGGATGCGACACCGACGTCTCCGACACCGACGTCTCTGACACCGACCGGGAGTCGGACGGACCCGTCAGCCGCTCCACCGTGAGCTGGACGATGCCGAGCGCCGCCACCGCGCCGCAGATCAGCGCCGCGACGGTGCCGGCCGCGCCATGACGGAAGGTCTCGCCGAACAGGGTGAGGCCGACCGTCGCCGCCACCACGGGGTTGACGACGGTGACCGTGGCCAACGGCGCCGCGAGGCCCGCGCCCCGGTACGAGGCCTGGGAGAGCAGGAGCCCGGTCACGGCGAGGGCCGACAGGACCAGCAGGCTCGGCCACTGCGCCAGCGGCGCGCTCGCCGTCCACTCCACCGCGACGGTCTTGGTGAAGACCGAGGCGATCCCGAACGCGACGCCCGCCGCGGCCGCCAGGGCGATGCCGCGCAGCACCGAGCGGCCCACCACGTGTGCGGCGGTGAAGAGCACGGCCACCAACCCGAACGTTCCTGCGGCGAGCAGCCAGCGCTCCGTCCCCGCCAGGGACTGCGCCTCGGCGCCGCCCGTCAGGCTGAGCAGACCGGCGAGGCCCACCGTCGCCATCAGCGCACCGCGCCAGGCGGTGCGGCCGGCCCTGCGGCCGACGAAGAGGGCCGCCATGGGCAGGGCGAAGACGATGGTGAGCGCGCCCAGCGGCTGGACCAGACTGAGCGGGCCGTAGGCGAGCGCGGCCACGTGCAGCGCCGCCCCGAGACCGTTGAGCAGCACGGACCCCCACCAGGCGGGGCTGCGCAGCGGCGCGTACGTGAGGCCGGAGGCGGAGGCCGCGACCCGCTCCTGCACGATCGCCGCGGCCGCGTAGGCGACCGCCGAGACCAGTGACAGGAGTACGGACAGCACGAGGGGGCTCATACCTACAACGATCTCTCTTCCGGGCGTTCACGTCGTCGTACCTGGGAACGCCTTCGGACGTACTGCCGCCGCAGTACGGGACCGTGCCGTACACCTGGGGATGTACAGCCGCGCAGGTCACACGGGGTGCAATGCGACCTTTTCCGCTATCCGGGTCGAAGCGGACAGGGCTGATCCGTCCCTCCGGAACGTTCTCGATCCGAGCCGGTCGCCCCCGGACCCGGGCCACATTGGCCCGCCGCCCGACGGCTACGGTGACCACCCGAGAGCGAAGAGGCACGGAAGTACGGAAGCGTCTGTGCGCGGGGAGGCTGTGGCGGTGGATCTTGTCGAGAGCGGCTCGGTGGGCGGGTTCTTCGCCCTGCGGACGACGCCGCCGGAGACGGGCGGCGCGCACCTGCCGCTCGCGCGCCTCTACGCGGGGGAGACGGCACCCCTGTCCGCCCGCGTCGACCGGGTCGGGGACCGTCTCGGCGCGCCCGAGCGGAGGGTCGCCGCCTCGATCGCGCACCTCGGGCTCGCGGCCCGCCTCTGGTCGACCGCGCTCGGACCGGCTGCCCTCTTCGGCAGGTTCCCCGTCCTCGATCCGGCGGAGCTGTACTGGGACGGTGTCCAGGCCTCGCCCGACGACCTGTGGTGGGCGGGCACCGCCACCCGGCCCGCCACCGTGGACGACCTGCGCGAGGCGATCCAGGCCGCGCATCTCGCCCCGCTGCACGAGGCCTTCCACCGCGACGGGCGGATCTCGCCCCGGCTGCTCTGGGGCAACGCCGGCTCGGCCCTCGCCGGAGCGCTCCGCGAGCTCACCCGCTGGGCCCGCGCGCGGCACCGGCCCGAGGTCGCCGCCCGCGCCGCCGACCTCGTCTCCGGGCTCTTCGCCCATCCCGACCTCGCCCGCACCGTCGAGGGCCCCGCCCTCCGCCGTACCAGCTGCTGCCTCTACTACCGCTGTCCGGGCGGCGGCCTCTGCGGCGACTGTGTGTTCGACCACGCTCCCGGTAAGGGTTTGGAGACACGGCCCCCCGCTCCGTAAAATCCATTTTTTGGATGTGTGGGCGCGCGCGAGCGTACGAGTGATCGAGGAACTGCAGACGCCATGACGGTGACCGAAGAAACCCAGGAGTACGGGCCGGGTATCGACCCCGATCGCCTGGCCGTCTGCCTGAGCGTGCTCGACGAGCTCGACAAGCTGGACGTCGACCACCCGGACGCGATCGCCGTCCGGCGCGCCACCGCCGGTATCTACCGCACGGTGAAGCAGCGCCGCCGCCAGGAGCGCCGGGCCGCGAAGACCGCGCACGACAAGGCGGTCACCGAGTCGACCGCCACCGGATCCGCCCAGCGCATCGACGACGAGACCGAGGGGCTGCTGCCCTCGTCGGTCACGGAGGCCGGCCGGATCGCCGGGATACTCCAGCGTCCCCGGTCCTGCTACACCTGCAAGACGCGGTACGTCGAGGTCGACTACTTCTACCACCAGCTCTGCCAGGAATGTGCCGCGCTGAACCGGGGCAAGCGCGACGCCCGGACCGATCTCACCGGCAGGCGCGCGCTGCTCACCGGCGGCCGGGCCAAGATCGGCATGTACATCGCGCTGCGGCTGCTGCGCGACGGCGCGCACACCACGATCACCACCCGTTTCCCCAAGGACGCCATCCGCCGCTTCAAGGCGATGGAGGACTCGGCGGACTGGATGCACCGGCTGGAGGTCGTCGGCATCGACCTGCGTGACCCCGCGCAGGCGGTCGCCCTGGCCGAGCAGGTCGCCGAGCGCGGCCCGCTGGACATCCTCATCAACAACGCGACGCAGACCGTGCGCCGGCTGCCCTCCGCGTACGCCGCCCTCGTCGAGGGCGAGAGCGCGCCGCTGCCCGCCGGGGAACTCCCCGCGCACCACGTCATCGGCGCCTTCAACTCCGGCGCGGTCGACGGCCTCGCGGCCCTGCCCGTCGGCGTCAGCGGCCTGGACGCGCAGAAGGTCGCCGACCTCGCGCTGGTCGCGGGCAACGCCAGCGTCGAGCGCCACCGCGAGGGCAGCGCCATCGACGCCGGCGGGCTCGTCCCGGACGTCGTCGAGACGAACACCTGGGTGCAGACCATCGAGCAGATCTCCCCGGTGGAGCTGCTGGAGACCCAGCTGTGCAACTACACCTCGCCGTTCATCCTGATCAGCGCGCTGCGGCCGGTGATGGCCGATGCCGCGAGGAAGGCGCCCAGCGGGCGTTCGTACATCGTCAACGTCTCGGCGATGGAGGGCGTCTTCGGCCGCGGCTACAAGGGCGCGGGGCACCCGAACACCAACGCCGCGAAGGCGGCGATGAACATGGTGACGCGGACCAGCGCCCAGGAGATGTTCCAGACCGACGGCATCCTCATGACCTCGGTCGACACCGGCTGGATCACCGACGAGCGCCCCCACTTCGACAAGCTGCGCCTGGCCGAGGAGGGTTTCCACGCCCCGCTCGACCTGGTCGACGGCGCCGCCCGCGTCTACGACCCCGTCGTGCGCGGCGAGGCGGGCGAGGACCTGTACGGCTGCTTCCTCAAGGACTACAAGCCGGGCAACTGGTAAACACCCCAGGTCGCGCGGCCTAAACCGCCCGCATGTCCGAAATTCACTCGATCGCGTCACACTTTTGAGCCCCATAGAGCGTTGGCGCGCTCATTTGGTTAGTCTGATGTCCACGGCCGGCCACCAGGGTTTCACCAAACCCTCACGGTCTGCCTGGGGACTGGCCTTCCACCAAGGCCGCGGTCCCGCCCGAAGAACGGCGCCACCGCGACCGAACGGCCATGTCCTCATTGGTACGCGACACAAGGGAGTGCGCGGTGACACCAGAACTGACGAAGCAGGAACAGCGACCGGCCGAGCGTCCGGAGCGGCCCCACCGCCCCGGTGAGCTGGGAAGCCTGGACGTGTGGGCCCATGCCGCCCCGATCCGGCTGGCGGGCTACGAGGACGACCTCGCGGAGCCGCACATCCTCCCGGGCATCGACTGACCTGCCCCGGTACCGACCGAGTCGTACCGCTTCACCCGTGCCCCCGACCGCCTCCGCGGCCGGGGGCACGGGTCTGTCCAGGGGCCTCGAGGGCGACCGGCGGCAGGTACTCCCGCACCAGCGTGCGATGCCACCACGCCCCGGTCTCCCGCAGCTCGCGCCAGGTCGTGAACCGGTAGCGGTAGAGACGGGCCCGGACGAGCGCAGGTGGCGCGTCGGGGAAGGGGTTGTGGCGCAGCAGCCGCAGGGTGTCCCGGTCGCCGTCGAGTAGCCGCTCGAGGAACGGCCCGAACCATTCGCGGGCGTACACGGGGGAGAGCGCCGCGAACCACATCAGCCAGTCGAGCCGCAGATGGTACGGGGCGAACTGGCGCGGCAGCCGGCGCGGGTCGCCGGGCTTGCCCTTGAAGCCGTACTCCTTCCACACCGTGCCCGCGTGCGGGAGCGGGTCGTCGGTGCCCTCGACCACGATCTCGTCGCGGATCCGGCCGACCGTGCCGAACGCTCCGTAGGAGTTGACCAGGTGGAAGGGGTCGTAGGAGCGGTTCATCGCCTGGCGCCGCGAGAGCAGGTTGCGGGCCGGGCGGTAGCTGCGGAACAGGACCAGGGCCGTCACGGCGGCGACCACGACCACGAACCAGAGCGGCGGGTCGGGCTGGGGGTGCTCACCGACGACGAGCGAGCCGTCCATGGCGGAGAGCGCGAGGACGATCGTCAGCCAGTTGAGCCAGGCGAAGTTTCCCGACAGCACCAGCCAGAGCTGGGTCGCGACCATCAGACCGGCGGCCACCGTCGCCACCGGCTGCGGGGTGAACAGCAGGACCGGGACCAGAAGCTGGACGACGTGGTTGGCCGCCACCTCGACCTTGTGCAGCGGTCGCGGCAGATGGTGGAAGAACCAGCTCAGCGGGCCGGGCATCGGCTGGGTCTCGTGGTGGTAGTGCAGGCAGGTCAGGCTCCGCCAGCAGCGGTCACCGCGGATCTTGATGAGCCCTGCGCCGAACTCGACGCGGAAGAGCAGCCAGCGCAGCAGCCACAGGACAAGGACGGGCGGCGCGGTGTCGTCGTTGCCGAGGAAGACCGCGAGGAAACCGGCTTCCAGGAGCAGCGACTCCCAGCCGAATCCGTACCAGGTCTGGCCGACGTTGACGATCGACAGGTACAGCGCCCACAGCACCGCCCACCACAGCATCGAGACCGCGAGCGGTACCGCGTCCCCGGCGCCGGCGACCAGGGCGAGCGCCAGCGCGACGCCGCTCCACGAGACCGCCGCGAACAGCCGGTCCGAGTAGTGCCAGTGGAAGAGGCTGGGGGCCTGGCGCGGCTCGACCCGGCGCAGATACTCCGGTACGGGGAGCATGCCGCGCTCGCCGATCAGGGCCCGGAACTGGAGAGCGGCCGAGAGGAAGGCCACGAGGTAGAGCCCGGCGAGCCCCCGCTGGAAGACGATCCGGCTCAGCCAGTAGTCCGGTGCGGTGAACCACTCCATCGCTTCCAGTATCGGCGCCGGCCGGGCCGGGCGTCAGCCCTTCTCCTCCTCGTCCAGGGTGCGCTGGCCCTCCGCCTGGGACGGCGTCGTGCGGTCGGTCGCGGGGTGCCGGTGGTCCCGCTGGAGCGCGTCCAGGTCCTCTTCGAGCCGCTCTCCCTCGGCCTGGGAGGGAGTGCTGTACAGGTCGTACTGGTACTGGCTCACGGCCGCCTCCTGGGTCGGAACGTTTGCCTACAAAGGGAGCGTAACCCCGCAGGTCATCCCGAGACGACGCGTCGTAGCGCGCGGCCGAGCCGGCGCGCGTAGGCGCGCTGGAGGACGGGCACGAGCGGTCCTGCGAGGCGTGTGTACCAGGCGGCCGGGCGGCTGAAGGCCGTGACCGTGAACCAGACCGTGCCACCGGGGTGGAGGTCGACCATGAAGGACTCCTCGCCCCGCTCGGGGTGGCCCGCGCGCGTCCCGTAGGCGAAACCGATGCGGTCCTTCTCGTACGCCGTCCAGATCACCTCGCACGGGGCGGTGAAGCGGACCGGGCCGAGGCCGAGCGAGACCTCGACGAAGGCGCCCGGTGCGGCGCGGACGGCCTCGCTGCGGACCTCGGCGCCCGTGGCGCGGTGCATCCGCCATGTCGTGACGGCGGCCCCGGCGGCCTCGAAGGCGTCCCTGCCGCGGCCTATCCGGACCGTGTGGTGGAGGTGGTGATACCCGCCGGGGAGGAAGTCGCGCGCGGTGGCGCCGACCTCGCGGTAGTTGAGGGGTGTGGTGGGCGTGACGAGGTCACGGATCAGACGGACCATGGCGTGGTCTCCTTCGAGGGGATGGCCGCCCGCAGGCGGCGCCAGGCGAGCAGCGAGCAGAGCGCGAATCCGAGGGCGTTGCCGACACCGTGGGTCGCGGCCATCCAGGCCAGGTCCGGGTGGGGCAGTCCGGTGGCTTCGCCGAGCGCCCAGCTCAGGGCGAGCAGCATGGTCGCCACCAGGACGACGGCGGAGACGGCGAGGAGCGCGCGGGTCGTGCGGTCGGGCGCGCCGGGCCGCAGGTCGCGCCAGGCCGCCAGGGCGACGGCCCACATGCCGGCGGTCAGGACGACCGCTCCGGCCAGCTCGGCCCAGTCGTCGACGAAGTAGCCGGCCAGCACGAGCAGGGTGCCGAGCGGGACGCTGAGCGCGGCGAAGCGCGCGGCAAGCCCGTCGGACGTACGACAGACCAGGCCGGCCACCAGGGCGGCGGCGAAGCCGGCGAAGTGGAAGTGAGGCACGGTCAGGGCAAGGATGTCGAGGTCGAAGCCGAGGAGTGAGTGTCCCGCGCGTTCGGCGACGAGGGAGATACCGGCCACCGACGGGGTCACCAGCGCCGTGAGCACGGCGATCTCGGACGGGGCGAAGGGGCGGACCGAAGGCCCCTCGGCCGGATGCCGGCGGACGCGCGCCGCGAGCCGCGCCGGGGCGCAGAGCGCCAGAGCCGCCGTGGCCAGCGCGTAGACGGCGGCGAGCGCGGCGGCGGTGGAGGAGCGGGGAAGCCACAGGGCGACGGCTCCGGGCAGGGCGAGCGTCGGCCAGAGGCGCTGGAGCGTGGCCAGGGCACGCGGCCGGGGACCGCCGATCAGGCTCATGCCGAGCGGGACGACGACGAACATCCCCAGCATCACGACGAGTCCGACGAGCACGGACATGAGCCACCCCCCTGTTGAACGCGTTCAAACTTGCTGGACCCGAGCGTAGGGGCTTTGTTGAACGCGTTCAAGTCGCTTGCTCGCCCGGTCGGCCCCGCCCCGCTTGCGGCGGTCCGCGCGGTGCGACAGACATGAAGGAATGTCTCGGAGTGGAAAGAGGCGGGAGAACCACGTGCGCTCACCCATCCGCCGGCCGGCACGGCCCCACGTCACCGCACTCGCCGCCGGAGCGCTGGCCTCGGCCCTGTTCCTGGCGGGCTGCTCGTCGGGCGACGGAGCCGGGGGCAACGGCGCGGACCGGACCACCGCCGCGGCCGCCGCCAAGGAGGTCCTCCTCCAGCCGCTCGCCGCTCAAGGCCCCGACCCGTTCACCGCCTCCACGGCCAAGGCCACCCGGCCCCCCGCCACCACCCCACCCGACACCCCCGCGCCCACCGCCACGGCGGGAACGGTCCACGAGATCACCGGCTCCACCCCCGGCCTCTACGGCGGCACGCACTCCGTCGCCAGCTGCGACGTCGAGCGGCAGGTCGACCACCTCTCCGCAGACCAGGGCAAGGCCCGTGCCTTCGCCGAGGCGGCCGGCATCCCCGAGGGGTCCCTCGCCGACTGGCTGCGCGGCCTCACCCCCGTCGTCCTGAGCGCCGACACCCGCGTCACCAACCACGGCTACCGCGACGGCGGAGCCACCGCCTACCAGTCCGTACTCCAGGCAGGCACGGCCGTCCTCGTCGACCAGTACGGCGCGCCCCGCGTCCGCTGCGCCTGCGGCAACCCGCTGCGCTCACCGGCCGCCGCCCAGGGGGCCACCCCCAAGGGACAGCCGTGGCGCGGCTACCACCCCGACCGCGTCGTGGTCATCAGGCCGACGACCACGGTCGTCACCAGCCTCGTCATCGCGAACCTCGCCAACAACACCTGGATCGAGCGGAAGACCGGCACCGACGGCGAGCAGGACACCCGTCCGGCCGTGATCCCGCCCTGCGACCCCGCGGCGTGCGACCTCACCGGTACGCCCACTCCCGTACCGACCCCGTCCGTCCCCGACGGCTCGCCCCCGCCGGGAGACCCCACCCCACCCGCGCCCCCCGAGAGCGACGTCCCCCCGCCGCCTCCCTCCCCGGAACCGCCGGTCGAACCGCTGCCGGAGACCGAACCGGCCCCCGAGTCGGACGGGCCCTCCTTCGAGGACCTCTTCCCCACCGACACGGCTCCCGAGCAGCCCGAGACCTTCGAGGGCTGAGGCCTCCGAGCGTTGATCTCCGCCGTGCGCACCGCCGGGCCTGCGCCTAGCGTGGCCCCATGAGCGCGGGAAGCGGGGGAGGTGCCGCGGCCGAGCCCTGCCGCTGCGGATCGGGTCCAGGGGGCCCGATGTGCTGCTTCCTCCGGGACCACGGCCGGGCCTTCCGGATGGGCAGCTTCGACTGGGACCTGGTCACCGGTGTCATGGTCATGGACGAGGGCGCCCTCCTGGTCTTCGACATGGACCCCGAGGAGTACGACGGCGACCCCACGACCCTCAGCAGCCGCGTCACGCCAGGCGAGGGCCGGCAACTCGACACGCTCGTCAGCCACGCGCTGAAGGACGGCAGCCACCACTACGGCGCGTACTTCCGCGTCCGCCTGCGGAACGGCACACCGCGCTGGACGCATACCGAGGGCCATATCGAACGGGACGACACCGGCCGCCCGGTCCGTATCGTCGGCATCGTCAGGGACGCCTCGGAGGAGGTGACCGAGCAGGCCGCCCGGCTCGGCCTGGACGAAGGCAGACGCCGACGCACCAGCGTGGTGGAGAGCACCACCGCGGCCCTCGCCCACGCCCGCACCGTCCAGGACATCATCGACCTCCTCAACGACTCGCACGGCCTGGAGTACTTCGGCGCCACCAGCCTCGTCATGGGGCTCCTGGAGTCGGGCAGGATCCACCTCGTCGCCGAGGGTCCCGCCGGCGCCTTCGTACCCGGCACGCGCTTCACCCGGGTGGACGAGCCGTACCCGATGGGCGAGGTGATCCGCACCCTCACGCCCCGGTTCATCGAGTCGCCGCAGGACTTCGCCGCGTCGTACCCGATCCTGTGGCCCCACATCAGCGGCCTCGGCATCACCTCGGCGGCCTACCTCCCGCTGATCGCCCAGGCCCGGCCCGTCGGCGCGCTCGGGCTGCTCTACAGCGACCGGACCGGCTTCAGCGCCGACGAGCGCAACCTGCTGGTCGCGCTCGGCAGCAGCATCGCGCAGAGCCTCAAGCGCGCCATGCTCTACGAGCAGGAGCACGATCTCGCCGAGGGGCTCCAGCAGGCGATGCTCCCGCGCCGCATCCCCGAGGTGCCCGGTGCCCAGATAGCGGTCCGGTACCGCTCGGCCCGCCTCGGCCAGGACATCGGCGGCGACTGGTACGACGTCATCCCGCTGCCGGGCGGCCGGGTCGGCGCCGTCATCGGGGACGTCCAGGGGCACGACACCCACGCGGCGGCCGTGATGGGGCAGCTGCGGATCGTGCTGCGCGCCTACGCCGCCGAGGGGCACAGCCCGGCCACGGTCATGGCGCGGGCCTCCGTCTTCCTCCACGAACTCGACACCGACCGCTTCGCCACCTGCACCTACGTCGAGGCCGACCTCACGACGGGCGCACTCCACGTGGTCCGCGCCGGGCATGTCGACCCGCTGCTCCAGGACACCGACGGAAGCTGCCGGCGCCTGCCGGTGGACGGGGGCCTTCCGCTGGGCCTCTCGGCCGAGTTCGGCCGCCTCGACTACCCGGCGACCACGCTGGAGCTGTCCCCGGGACAGACCCTGGTGCTGTACACCGACGGACTGGTGGAGAAGCCGGGCGTGGACCTCGACGAGGGGATGCGGTGGCTGACCTCGCTGGTACGGGGCGGACCGCGCGAGCTCCAGGACCTCGCCGACCAGCTCTGCGAGGTCGTCGACGAGCGGGGCGGCGAGGACGACGTGGCGCTCCTGCTGCTGCGGCGGCAGGGGGCGTACTTCCCGCAGTCCGGCGGCAGGCTCCAGCAGCACGTGGCGCAGAGCGACCCCGAGGCGCTGCGCTCGGCGCGGCACATGATCCGCGCCGCCGTACGGGCCTGGGGCGCGGGGGAGCGCTCGGACGAGATCGAGCTGGCCGCCGACGAGCTGATCACCAACGCGCTGATGCACACCGACGGCGGGGCGATCGTGACCCTGCGGATGCTGGCGGGGGTGGAACGGCGGCTGCGAGTGGAGGTGGAGGACCGTTCCAGCGCACTGCCGAGGCGCCGCGAGGCGGGCGAGGCAGGGGTCTCGGGCCGGGGCCTGATGCTCGTGGACCGGATCTCGGACGTCTGGGGCGTCGAGTCGCGAGGCAGCGGCAAGTGCGTGTGGTGCGAGTTCATTATTAACCCTGCGTACACGGATCGTACTTGACCGTAACGGATCGTACGCGATTGACTGCGGTTTCCGGCCACCCGATCGCCCAGCCCACACCGCCCATGGGGACATCTTTGAGCAGCGAGCTACTGGCACCTCTCGACCTGGCCTTCTGGCACCTCGAGTCCACCGACCACCCCATGCACCTGGGCGCCCTCGCCCACTTCGGCCCCCTCCCCGCCGACGGCGACGCGGCCGCCGTCCTGGAGCTGCTGGGCAGTCGCGCCGCCGCGATTCCCCGCCTGCGGATGCGGGTCCGCGACGTCCTGCTGCCCGTCGGCGGCGCCGCCTGGAGCACGGACAAGCACTTCGACGTACGACGCCACGTACGGCAGATCGCGCTGCCCGGCGCCGACTTCGGCGCCGAGGCGGCCCAACTGGCCGGCGAACTCATGGAGCGGCCGGTCGAACGCGGGCTTCCGCCGTGGGAGATGTACCTGCTCACCGGCGCGCCCGACGATTCGTTCGCCGTCCTCGTCAAGCTCCACCACGCCCTCGCCGACGGCATGCGGGCCGTCGCCATCGGCGCCGGGATCTTCGACGAGATCGCCGCCGTCACCCGCCGGGCGGGCCGCGCGGCGGGCGGCCGCAGGCCCCTCGCCGTACCGCCGCGCTCCTGGCTCCCCGGCCCCGGCCGGATCATGGGCGCCGCCCGTGAGCGGCTCGGCGACCTCGGCCGGGCCGTCGAGGTCGGGGCCTCCGTGGTCGGTGCCTCCGTCGCCCGGGCCGGCCGGCTCGACGCCCCCGCGACGGCCGCCCTCGCCGCCGAATCCAGCGGGACCCGCCGGGTCGCCACGGCCGTGCTCGACCTGGACCGCGTCCACCGGATCCGCCGCGGCTCGGGCGGCACCGCCAACGACGTACTGCTCGCCGTCGTCGCCGGGGCCCTGCGCCGCTGGCTCGACGGGCGCGGCGCGCCGCCCCCGGCCACCGACCCACGCGCCCTGGTGCCCGTCTCCCGCCGACGGCCCGGCGGCCCGGCGGGGATGGGCAACAGCCTCTCCGCGTACCTCCTCGCCCTCCCCGTCACCGAGCCCGACCCGGCCGCCCGGCTCGCCGCCGTACGCCGGGGCATGGACCGCAACAAGGCCGACGGGCCGCTGCGCGGCGCCGGAGCCGTCGCCGTCCTCGCCGACCAACTTCCCCCGCTCGCCCACCGCTTCGGCGCCCCGCTGGCCGGGGGCGCCGCCCGGCTCCTCTTCGACGTCCTGGTCACCAACGTGCCGCTGCCCCGCTCGGCCCTCTCCCTCGGCGGCGCCCCGCTGCGCACCCTCTTCCCGATGGCGCCGCTCGCCCGGGGCCAGGCCCTCGCCGTCGCCATGTCCCCGTACGGCGGCCGGGTCCACGTCGGCCTGGTCGCCGACGGGAAGGCCGTCCCCGACCTCGACGCGCTTGCCGCCGCCCTCGCCGACGAACTCGACCTCCTCGACGAGGTCGGTTGAGCGCGCGTACGGGCGACGGCTGCGGCAGGGTGGTGCCATGCCCGAACTGCCCGAGGTGGAAGCCCTCCGCGCGTTCCTGGACGAGCATCTGGTGGGCAAGGAGATCGCCCGCGCGCTGCCCGTCGCGATCAGCGTGCTCAAGACGTACGATCCGCCCCTGAGCGCCGTCGAGGGCGCCACCGTCACCGGCGTCGCCCGGTACGGCAAGTTCCTGGACCTCGCCACCGACGGCCCGGCGGGGAGGCTCCACCTCCTGGTCCATCTGGCCCGCGCGGGCTGGCTCCAGTGGAAGGACCCGCTGCCCTCCGGCCCGCCGCGCCCCGGCAAGGGCCCGCTGGCCCTGCGGACCGCGCTCACCGGCGGCGACGGCTTCGACCTCACCGAGGCCGGCACCACCAAACGCCTCGCCGTCCACCTGGTCCGCGACCCGCAGGAGGTGCCCGGTGTCGCCCGCCTCGGCCCCGACCCACTCGCCGAGGACTTCGACCTGGCAGCCTTCCGCGCCCTGCTCGCCAAGGAGCGCCGCCAGATCAAGGGCGCCCTGCGCGACCAGAGCCTGATCGCCGGCATCGGCAACGCCTACAGCGACGAGATCCTCCACGCGGCGAAGATGTCCCCCTTCAAGCCGACGCAGAACCTTGACGAGGCCGAGACCGCGCACCTCTACGAGGCCGTCCGCACCACGCTCGGCGAGGCCGTCGAGCGCTCCCGGGGCGTGGCCGCCGGCAAGCTCAAGGCCGAGAAGAAGAGCGGCCTGCGCGTCCACGGCCGGACCGGCGAACCGTGCCCGGTCTGCGGGGACACCGTCAGGGAGGTCTCGTTCCACGACTCCTCCCTGCAGTACTGCCCCACCTGCCAGACCGGCGGCAAACCACTCGCCGACCGCCGCACGTCCAAGTTCCTGAAGTAGCTCCCGCCACGCCCTCCCAGGAGCTCCCTTAGACTCCGCCGCATGCTGCGCGTACTGGCCGTCGACGACGAGGCACCGGCCCTCGGGGAACTGCTCTACCTCCTCCGCGCCGATCCCCGGATCCACAGCGCCGAGGGTGCCACCGACGCCACCGAAGCCCTGCGCAGGATCGGCCGCGCACTGGAGGCGGGCCCCGACGGGGACGAGGCCATCGATGTCGTGTTCCTCGACATCCACATGGCCGGGCTCACCGGGCTCGACCTCGCCCGGCTGCTCGCCGGCTTCGCCCGGCCGCCGCTGATCGTCTTCGTCACGGCGCACGAGGGCTTCGCCGTGCAGGCCTTCGACCTCAAGGCCGTGGACTACGTCCTGAAGCCGGTACGCCGCGAACGGCTGGCCGAGGCGGTCCGCCGGGTCCGCGAACTGGTGCACGCCTCCACCGCGCCCACCGCGCCCACCGCGCCCACGGCCCCCGTCGCCGCGCCCGAGCAGATACCCGTCGAACTCGGCGGGATCACCCGCTTCGTGGCCGTCGACGACATCGCCTACGTCGAGGCCCAGGGCGACTACGCGCGCCTGCACACCGACGAGGGCAGCCACCTCGTCCGCATCCCGCTCTCCACGCTGGAGGAGCGCTGGTCCGCGCGGGGCTTCGTCCGCATCCACCGCAGCCACCTCGTCGCCCTCGCCCGCATCGACGAACTCCGGCTCGACGGCGGCGCCACCTCCGTCCGCCTGGGCGCCACCGAGCTGGCCGTCAGCCGCCGCCATGCCCGCCAGCTCAGGGACCTCCTCATGCGCCGCGCGAGCGGCTGACCGGACCCGCGGAGAAGCGAGTGACCCGACGCGGGGAAGGTGCTGACCGGACCTGGCCCGGGGGCCGACCGGTCGGTGGCCGGAGCCTCTACCGTGCGTGAACACCGCTGCGTAGACTCCGTTGCCTCCCCAGCCCTGCGAGGTCGCCCGATGCCGGAGCGGACACCGACGTCCGAGGAACCCACGCCGCGCCGGCCCCGGCGCGAGACCGTGACGCGCGCCACCGCGCTGCGGGCGGGCGGCGCGGCCGCCCGTCGTTTCCCCGGCCAGCCCCCCTCCTCCAGCCTCCGGCCGGGGGGACCCCCACCTCGCTGCGCTCGCTCCGAGATCGGCGAGCAGACCACCCTCGGCCACACCTATGTCCGCTCCCTGATGCGCAGCCAGCTCAGGGCCGCCCTCACCGCGCTCGGCGCGCTCGCCCTCTTCGTCGGACCACTCCCGCTGCTCCTCGCGCTCCCCGCGCCCGAGGCCGTCGTCTGGATCGCGCTCGGCGTCGGCGTGTACCCGGTCATCTGGGCCGTGGCCCACTGGTACGTCCGCCGCGCCGAACGCAACGAACGCGACTTCACCCGCCTCGTCGAGGGCCGCTGAGCGCGAGGCCGGACATGAACCACACCTACGCGGTGACCGCCGTCACCGCCGTCGTCCTCGCCACCGTGCTCATCGGCGCGCTCGGCCTGCGGATATCCCGGACGACCTCCGACTTCTACGTCGCCTCCCGCACCGTCCGGCCCGGCCTCAACGCCGCCGCCATCAGCGGCGAGTACCTCTCCGCCGCCTCCTTCCTCGGCATCGCGGGCCTCGTCCTCGTCCAGGGCCCGGACATGCTCTGGTACCCCGTCGGCTACACCGCGGGCTACCTCGTCCTGCTCGTCCTGGTCGCCGCCCCGCTGCGCCGCTCGGGGGCGTACACCCTCTCCGACTTCGCCGAGGCCCGGCTCGAATCCCCGCCCGCCCGACGGCTCGCCAGCCTCTTCGTCGTCGGCGTCGGCTGGCTCTACCTCCTCCCGCAACTCCAGGGCGCGGGCCTCACCCTGGAGATCCTCACCGGGGCGCCCGACTGGGTCGGCGGCCTCCTCGTCGCCCTCGTCGTCACCGGCATCGTCGCCGCCGGCGGCATGCGCAGCATCACCTTCGTGCAGGCCTTCCAGTACTGGCTGAAGCTCACCGCCCTGCTCGTGCCGGCGCTCTTCCTGACCGCCGCCTGGTTCGGCGACGACGCGCCCCGCGTCCGCTTCGACGCCCCCGCCGTCTTCCGCGAGCACACCGTCGTCAAGGTCGCCGACACCGTACGGATCGAGCTCGACGCCCCGCTCACGCTCACCGTCACCGGCAGCGTCGACTCCCTGCCGTACGAGGGGAGCGCCGTCACCCTGGACGAGGGCCCGCACCGCGTCGAGGGCGGCACCTCGCTCGCCTTCCCCGAGGGGGCGGCCGTCCCCGCCCGCGCCTCCACCGGCGCCGACCCCCTCGGCTGGTCCCAGCCCCTGGCCGGCGGCCGTGACGGGCACCAGCTCTACGCCACGTACGGGCTGATCCTCGCCACCTTCCTCGGCACCATGGGCCTGCCGCACGTGGCCGTCCGCTTCTACACCAGCCCCCACGGCCGCGCGGCGCGCCGCACGACCCTGGTCGTCCTCGGACTCGTCGGCGCGTTCTACCTCCTGCCGCCGGTCTACGGGGCGCTCGGCCGGATCTACGCCCCCGAACTCGCGCTCACCGGAGCCGCCGACGCCGCCGTGCTCGTCCTGCCCGAGCGGATGCTCGGCGGCGTCCTCGGCGACCTGCTGGGCGCGCTGCTCGCCGGAGGGGCGTTCGCCGCCTTCCTCTCCACCGCCTCCGGACTGACGATGGCGGTCGCCGGTGTCCTCACCCAGGACGTGCTGCCCTCCCGGGGCGTACGGCACTTCCGGCTCGCGACGCTGCTGGCCACGGCCGTGCCGCTGACCGCCGGGGTCTTCGCCTCGAAGGTCCCGGTCGCCGACGCCGTCGGCCTCGCGTTCGCGGTCTCCGCCTCCTCCTTCTGCCCGCTGCTCGTCCTCGGCATCTGGTGGCGCCGGCTCACTCCGCCCGGGGCGATGGCCGGGCTGCTGCTCGGCGGCGGCTCCGCGCTGACAGCCGTGATGGCGACCCGCGCGGGACTGCCGGACGAGGGCTGGCCGCACACGCTGATGGCCTGGCCGGCGGTCTGGTCGGTGCCGCTGGGCTTCCTCACGATGATCCTCGTGTCGCTCGCCACCGCGCGGCACATCCCGGCCGGAACCCCGGCGCTCCTGGCCCGCCTGCACCTCCCCGAGGCGTTCACGCGCCGCGCGGCCGAGCCGGGCCGCGCGGCGGACGCGGGGCGGGCGGAGGCGGCGCGCGCCCCGCAGCGGCGCGTCGAGGCCGGCCCGCGGGAGGCCGAAGGATGAGCGGCATCGAACTCGCGGCCGTCGCCGCCGTGGGGGCCGTGCTCCTCGCCCTCGGCTTCGTCCTCGGGCGGCTCGCCACGCGCCGCGGGGACAAGGCGGGCGACCTCGACCTCGGCACGCCCGTGGAGCGGGCCACCTTCCACACCCTGCACACCGCCTCGCTCGCCGCCCCGCCGCTGCGCGCCGGACTCACCGAGGACACCGCCCGCAAGGCGGTACGGCGGCTGCGCCCGCTCCTCGGCACGGAGGCGCTCTGTCTGACCGACCGGTCCGCCGTCCTCGCCTGGGACGGGCCGGGCGAGAGGCACCATCGCGACCACGTCATGGAGCGGGTCACGCCCCTCCTCGCCTCCGGCCGCAGCCTGTCCGCGCACACCGACTGCGCCGACGTCACCTGCCCGCTGCGCTGGGTCGTGATCGCCCCGCTGACCGGCGAGGACGGGGTGCTCGGCGCACTCGTCGCCTATGGATCGCGAGAGTCCGCCGTGCTCGTGCGGGCCGCGACCGAGGTCGCCCGCTGGGTCTCCGTCCAGCTCGAACTGGCCGAGCTGGACCGCTCACGGACCAGGATCGTGGAGGCCGAGATCCGGGCCCTGCGCGCCCAGATATCCCCGCACTTCATCTTCAACTCCCTCGCCGCCATCGCCTCGTTCGTCCGCACCGACCCCGAGCGGGCCAGGGAACTGCTCCTGGAGTTCGCGGACTTCACCCGCTACTCCTTCCGCAGGCATGGCGAGTTCGCCCAGCTCGCCGACGAACTGCGCGCCATCGAGCAGTATTTGGCGCTCGCCGGAGCCCGCTTCGGCGAGCGCCTGAAGGTCACGCTCCAGATCGCGCCCGAGGTGCTGCCGGTGACCCTGCCGTTCCTCTGCCTGCAGCCGCTGGTGGAGAACGCCGTCAAGCACGGCCTGGAGGACAGCGTGCACGCCTGCCGGGTCACCATCGCCGCCCGTGACGCGGGCGCGGAGGCCGTCGTCGTGATCGAGGACGACGGCGTGGGCATGGACCCGGAGGTGCTGCGCGCGGTCCTGCTCGGGGAGCGGCCCACCGGCTCCGGCATCGGCCTGTCCAACGTCGACGAGCGGCTCCGGCAGGTGTACGGCCCCGAGTACGGCCTGGTCATCGAGACCGGCGTCGACGCGGGGATGAAGGTGACGGTACGGATCCCCAAGTACCGCCCAGGAGTGCACCCGACGGCGCCCTAGGAGGTGCCTACCCGCCCCGGATCAGTAGAGGTGCAGGGCCAGATGGCCCAGGGGCAGGCCCAACTGCCAGGCGGGTACCCAGGCCTGGTCGCACTCGTCCACCGGGAATCCGAAACCGGGGGGCGGCAGGCCACCGAGGTCGGCCGCCCGCACGGTGGTCGCCTCCAGGAGCCGCCAGGTCTCCCGGGCCATGGCGAGGTCCGGCCCGTCCTCGCCCGCGCGGGCCCGCTCGGCGAGCCGCTCGCGGACCCACTGCGGCCAGGGATGGTCGTACGCGGTCCGGGAGAGCCATTCGTCGAGCCGGCCCACGGTCCGTGCCCCGCCGTGGGCGTCCGCGCCCTCGCAGAGATGGATGGTGAGCGCGAGCGCCTGCCGGCCGGCCCGGTACTCCAGGCTGCCGGGCTCCACCAGGCAGCCCGCGCGCAGCAGATCGTCCGCCAGGAACTCGGCACACAGCCATGCCATCGGGACGGCGAGGCCGCCCCCGCTGGTGCCGTTCGTACTCTCGGGCAGCAACGCTCCCACCTTCTCCCGGACATGTCGGTCGGCGATCCCGACCACGAGCCTCCACCGAGGAAGACGCGCGTGGGTCGCTCTTTACTCAACTCGCCGGTGTGGTTTCGGATACGTTTCCCCGCCGGATCGGTGCCCCTGGGGCACCAGGGGGGAGCGGGGGCGCCCGAGGCGGTGGGGGCGACGGGAGCGAGACGTTCGCGCGTTCCCCCGGTGCCTCAGCCGAGGAGCGCGTACACCGCTGTCGCGTGCGCTGCCGTCTCCTGCGTGCCCTCGGCCGTCATCGTGATGTCCGCGAAGGCCATCCGCTTGCCCGCCTTGGTCAGCCGCGCCCGTACCAGGACGTCCGTGCCGAGCACCGGCCGCTGGAAGCTGATGGACTGCTGCACCGTCGTCATCGGGACGAAGCCGCCGCGGGCGGCCGCGACCGCGATCACCGTCGCGGTGTCGGCCGCGGCCATCAGCGCCTGGCCCGAGAGCCCCCCGCCCTCGCGGGCGAGCCGGTCCGACCAGGGGAGGCGGAGCACCGCCTCCTGACCGTCGACCGAGACCACCGTGAGCCCCAGATCGAGCACCCAGGGGGCGAAGTTGTCGGCGAGTACCTTGTCCGCGGCGGCGGGAGTCAGCGTCTGCGTCTGCGTCACGCGGTCATTGTGGGGCCGTGGCACGCGGCCGGGCAACGGCGCGACGGCGCGGCCGGTAGCCGGGCAGCTGGTGGCCGAGCTGGCGGAGCGCGTAGTGCGAGCGCGACTTGACGGTCCCGGCGGGGATGCCGAGGTCCGCCGCGGCCTCGTTGACGGTCAGGCCGTGGAAGTAGAGCCGGACCAGGACCGCGCGGTGTTCCGGGCTCAGGCCCCGGACGGCGGCGCGGACGTCGAGGGCGGCGACCGCGGACTCGGTGACGTCGGCCGGGTCGGGGGTGGCGGCGAGCATCCCGTCGCCGATCTCGGTCGGCCGGGCGAGCCGCGAGCGCCGGGCGTCGATGGCGAGGCGCCGGGCCACGGTGAAGAGCCAGGGGCGCATCGACTCGTACGGCCCGTCGAAGGCCTCCGGGTGGAGCCAGGCCCGTACCAGCGTCTCCTGGACCAGGTCCTCGGCACGCTGGCGGTCGCCGGAGGTCAGGCCGAGCAGGAAGCCGAGGAGCGCCTGGCCGTGGTCCCGCTGGAGCTCCGCGAGGGCCCGCTCGTCCGTGGTCGCCGTCCTCGCCCGCCCCGACCGCCTCGTCACCGTCGCCGTCGTCATGCTCCCCACCTCTCCTGCCGGCCCGTCGTCCCGGGGCGTATACGAACGCATCCGGGCGACGAGGGACAGGGCGCGCGCGACGGTCTGCGACGAGCGGTCGCACCGAGCGGCGAATGGTGCGACGAGCGGTCGGACGGACGCCCTTCGTCCGTTTCGGCGGGTTTAGGGTCTACTGCCGGCTTTGACCCTTGACTAGGGCATTCATCCCCTGTGAATTCATCAGGACAGATGTTCATCCTATGAATCAGGCGTTGCGGGATTATCCCCAAACTTAGTATACCGGGGGGGGGGGCTTGCGGGCCCGTCGTGCTCCGGGGGGCCCCGGGTTGCGGCGGGGGTGCCGCCACCCCCGCCGCCCCAACCGCGCGCCAGGACACGGGGCGCCCCGCCGCCCCCTCGGCCGCCCCGGGGGGAGCCTCCGCCCGGACCGGCTTCACCCTCGTGGCCACCGGCGACGTCCTGCCGCACGACTCGATCATCCGCAAGGCCGCCGCCGACGCCAACGGCCAGGGGTACGACTTCCGCCCGATGCTCTCCGGGGCCAAGAGCGTCGTCTCCGGAGCCGATCTGGCGATCTGCCACATGGAGACCGTGTACGGACCGGAGGGCGGGCCCTACACCGGCTATCCCGCCTTCAAGTCCCCGCCCGAGATCGCCCCCGCCCTCAAGGAGACCGGGTACGACTCCTGCTCCACCGCCTCCAACCACACCCTGGACGACGGCGCCGCCGGCCTCGCCCGGACCCTCGACGCCCTCGACAAGGCGGGCGTCCAGCACGCCGGCTCGGCCCGTACCGCCGAGGAGGCGGCCCGCCCCACCTTGCTCAAGGCCGGCGACGCGACCGTCGCCCAACTCGCCTACACCTACGACACCAACGGCTACCCGCTGCCCGAGGGGCAGCCCTGGGCGGTCAACCTGATCGACGAGGGCAAGATCGTCGCCGACGCGCGGGCGGCCCGGAAGGCCGGCGCGGACGTCGTCGTGGTCAGCATCCACTGGGGCACCGAGTGGCAGACCGCGCCCGACGAGCGCCAGCTCACCCTCGCGCGGTCCCTGACGGCCTCGCAGACCGGCGGCAGGCCGGACATCGACCTGATCCTCGGCACCCACGCGCACGTCCCGCAGGCGTACGAGAAGGTCAACGGCACCTGGGTGATCTACGGCATGGGCGACCAGATCGCCGGCGACATGATCAACCACGCCGGCTCCTTCGACCCCCGGGGCAACCAGTCCAGCCTGGGCCGCTTCACCTTCACCCCGCCCACGGCCCCGGGCGCGCGGTGGGAGGTCGCCAAGGCGGAGTTCCTCCCGCAGTGGTTCGACACCGGCCGCGGCCGGGTCGTCGACCTCAACGCGGCCATCAAGAAGGGGGAACCCCTCACCGCCGTACGCGACACCATCCGCGACGTCGTCCTCGACCGGGGCGCGGCGAAGGACGGTCTGGTGATGGGGGAGTAGCGCCCCTCGGCCGTCGCCCGTCGGCTCTCGGCGTTCAGCCGTCGAGGCCATCGGCTCATCGGGTGGTTTCGGGCGGCGGGCCCGGTGTGGATGAGGGGTGCGGGCCTTCGGCCATGCGAGCTGTTAATCATGAAAAAGGATCAGATGCCTACGGGGCGCCGGACGGTCCTGCGGATCGCCGCCGCCCTCGGGGCCACCGCCACGGTGGGAGTCCTCGCCGCCGACCGCTTCGGCGCCCCGCCAGGAGCCCCCTCGGCCCTCGCGCCGGACGCCGCCGGCGGTCCCGCCCCCGGGTCCCCCGGCGGCCCCGCCGCGGGTGCGCCCGCGAGCAACCGGCTACGGCCCTCCTCGTACCGGCTCCAGCCGATGACGGCGTACGCCCCCCCGGCCTTCCGCCGGGCGGTCCCGCCCGTCCGGCAGCGGCCGTTCCTCCAGATGTCCGGTGTCGGCCGGTCGATGGTGCTGACGTTCGATGACGGCCCCGACCCCCGCTACACGCCCGACATCCTCGCCACCCTGCGGCACTACGGATGCCGGGCGATGTTCTTCGTCTGCGGCGAGATGGCGGCCGTCCACCAGGACCTGGTACGGGAGATGGCGGCGGACGGGCACGTGGTCGGCAACCACTCCTGGTCGCATCCGCTCATCCCCAAGCTGAGGCCCTCCCGGATCCGTGAGGAGCTCGGCTCCACCAGCGACCTCGTCGAGGGGATCCTCGGCTCCGCCCCGCTCTGGTACCGCGCCCCCTTCGGGGCCTGGAACCGGCACTCCTTCGAGATCGGGGCCGAACTCGGCATGGAGCCCCTCGCCTGGACCGTCGACACCCTCGACTGGAAGGAACCGGGCACCGGCAGCATCGTGCGCCGGGTCCTCGACGGGGCGGCGCCCGGCGTGGTCGTGCTCTCGCACGACGCGGGCGGCAACCGCGCGCAGAGCGTCGCGGCGCTCAAGGAGTACCTGCCCGAACTCCTCGACGCCGGCTACAGCATCACCGTCCCCCGCCGCTGAGCGGCGCACGTACGGAGCAGGCCCCCGGACTCCGGGGGCCTGCTCCGCCTGCCGTACGGGTCAGCGCGAGCCGACCATCCTCGCGAACACCACGACGTTGCCGTCGTAGCCGGTGGCCCGGTTGTAGCCGCCGCCGCAGGTGATGACCCGCAGCTCGGCCTCCCCGGTGTCGCCGTAGACCTGGACGCCCGGGAAGTTGTTCTTGGCGTACACCTCGACGCCGTAGATCTCGAAGACGGCGACCCTGCCGTCGTACCGCTCCACCTCGACGTGCTGGCCCTTGTCCAGCGAGCCGAGGTTGTAGAAGACCGCGGGGCCCGCCGCGTTGTCGACGTGCCCGACGATGACGGCCGTGCCGCGCTGCCCTGGCGCGACGCCGTTCTGGTACCAGCCGGCCAGGTTGGGATCCTCCGGCGGCGGCGCCGCGATCCAGTCGTTCTGGTCCAGACCCACCTCCGTGATGGGTGCCTGCACCCGGATCGCGGGGATCCGGACCCGCGAGGCCGGGGCGAACGGCAGCGGCTCCAGACCGTCGGGCGTGGTGGGGGGAGCCCCGATCGGGCGGGTGGCGGGAGCCGCGGCGGCCGCGGGCTGCGGCGGGCCGAGCTCGACGTCGACTCCATTGCGCATCATCGCCAGGCCGGACAGCATGACGAGTGCGAGAACGCCCCACGGGGCGCGTCTCCTCGGCTCAAGGACGCTGAAGTCCTTGGGGCTCATGGTTCTCCCTTCGTGGCGTCGTCAGAACGGTAAGGGTGACCGGCCCAGGTGGCGATCAGGGCGGGGCGAACGGGTGGCGCGGGGGTGCACGGGCACGGACGAGGTGTCCCGGCTCTGTGGTACCCGAGGTGCGGGCGGGTGACGGGGACGATGACCCATCCGAGTATTCGTCAGATAAGCAGTGTGACGGTCTGTGACCTGCGACTCCGTCAGATTTGAGGGCTTTCGCCCGGCGTGTCGGCTCACCGGGGTGGACCAGTGCCGAAATGCGCGGATCGCTCCGAGTTGTGATGGTTCGTCATGGAAGGCGTACTCGTCGAACTTCCCGGAGCACCGCTTTGGGGCGTCTTCCACTGGAGGTTCAACCATGCGTGCTGCACGCACTCTGGCGGTGACCGCCACCGCGATCGCGGCGGTCGGCCTCGCGGCCCCCCTCGCCGCCGCCACCCACGGTCCCAGCAGTGTCACTGTCGGCTCCTCCGCGGTCCAGCGGGGAGGTGACGGCTCCCACAACGTCACCGTCACCCCCTCCGCGGTCCACCAGGGGGCGACTCTCACGATCACCGTCAAGGGCTGCGCCGCGGGCACCGTCTCGTCCGCCGCTTTCCCGACGGTCAGCCTCTCCGCGCCCTTCGGCGGGGTTTCCAGCGCCGTCGCCCGCATCCACAACAACGCCACGCTCGGCGAGCACACCCTGACCGTCCACTGCACCAGCCCCAACCGGGTGTTCACCCAGCGGTTCCGTGTGCTGGCCGGTCCCCCCGCCGGGGGCGGTATCGGCGGCTCGCTGGCCCCCACCTCCGCGGAGATGGCCGTCGGCGGTTCGCTGGCCGCCGCGGCCGCGCTCGGCGGCGGTCTGTTCATCGCCCGCCGGCGCCGCATGGCAGGCGCCCAGGTCTGACCGGCCGAACCTCCCGGTCGGCCGCAACGCCCGTCGCCCCCGAACCCGGGGTGTCAGGATTCGGGGGCGACGGGCGTGTGCGAGGGGTGGGGCGGGGGCACCGTCCGGCGCCGTCAGTGGCGGCGGCCGCGGTCGAGCGACCTGCGGCGGACGGTGAAGACGGTTCCGGCGACGGCCACGGCCACCAGAGCGGCCCCGGCCGCCAGCGTGCCCGTCCCGACGCCCTTGACGGAGCCGCCGATGCCGCCCTGCACCCCGCGCGGGGTGGTCAGCACGGTGGAGCTGGCCGTCGGGGTAGCGGTGGTGCCGCTGATGGTCAGGTTGACGGTGTCGGTGATGCCGCCGGTGCAGCGGAACGTGACCGTGTAGACGGCACCCCGCTTGGCGTCCAGGTCCACCAGGGCGGTGGCCGAGGAGCCGGGAGGGATGGTCACGGTGTCGAAGATGCCTGCCGAGGCCGTGGCCGTGCTGGCGCAGCCCGGAGCGGTGAGCGTCACCCGCCCGCCCGGCGCCACCAGCGAAGGCGTCACGACGAAATCGCCCGGGGCCTTGGCCTTGGCCGCCTGGGGGTTCGGTGCGGGAGCACCGTCCGCCGCGACGGCCACGGGAGCGGCCAGGGCGAGGGTGGCCGCCCCCAACAGGGCAGTGGACGCGGCACGTATCGCGCGCATGGAATCCTCCGGTCCCCGAGGAGCAGCAGCGGAAGCGGTTTCCGCACAAGGACAGGGCGTGCACCTCGATGACCGAAACGCTAGGAGCGCACTATCACAGCCGCGATCCCAGAGGGGCGAATGGGGCACGCATGTCCCCCGTACGGCCCATACGCGCGTCGTGCGGAGGCTACGGGGTCAGGTTCGGGAACAGGTCGGTGAACGGTGTCGCCGTCGCCGAGATCCCGCGCCCGAACGGGGCGTCGAAGTCCCAGATCAGGAAGAGCAGGAAGGCGATGAGCGCGCTGAACAGACCCGCGAGCAGCAGCTCCCTGCCCGAACGGCGGATCTGCAGGGTGAAGATCAGCCCGACGGTCACCAGCGCTCCGATGATGAGGCCGAACCACACCACCCCGGGCATCGTCGCCCCCGCGCTCTGGCCGCGCGCTCCCCGCGCGTCGTCCACCACGCCCACCTGGTCCACGAGCGGCTGGTAGGCCTGCCCCTCGTGGTCGGTGGCCGGCTGGTAGTCGGTCACCGACCGGCGCACGCGCTCCAGGAGCTGGGTGCCCTTCTCGCTGAGCTCGCCGTGCTCGGACATGTGGCGCCACTCCTCGTCGACCACGTACGAGACGTACGCGTCGACGTCGGCGCGGATCCGGCTCCGTACGTCCGCCGGGTACACCTCGACGCGCGCCGAGATCTCGTGCAGCGCCTGGGCCTCCTGGCGCACGGTCTCCTGGGCCGCGCCGCGCGCCTCCCAGACGCCGGCGATGGCGAGACCGAGCACGATCGCGTAGATCACGCCGATCATCATCGTCATGTACTCCATGACGTCAGGGGTCTCGCTGGGGTCGTCGTCGTCCGGGACACGGCGGTTGTTGATGACGACGATGGTGAGGACGACCGCGCAGGCGGCGGCCATCGCGATGGTCAGAACGAGCCATTCGGACATGGTGATTCCTTCGGCGGGGCTCAGCGGGAACGGGGGCGCAGGATCGCGGTCGCGAGCACTGCCGGGGCGGTGACCAGCAGCATCATCGTCACGGGCGACGTTCCGCCCTCGGTCTTGGGCCGGGCGGCCCGGCGGTAGGCGGGCAGGGCGACCGGGGTGGCGACCGGCGGCCGGGGACGCAGCGACGGCGTCGGGGAAGGCGGAGGGGGCGGAGGAGGCGGGGGCGGGGGCGCCTCGGGCGCGGGCGCGGGCTTCGGTGGCGGCGCCGGCGCGGGCTCCGGCGGAGCCGGGCGGGGTGGGGGCGGCGGATCCTCCCGTACGGGAGGAGGGGGCGGCGGTGGGGCGGGCTTCGGCGGCTCGGGTTCCGGCGTGGGCGACGGAGGAGGCGGGGGAGGGGTGGGCGTGGGCGAGCACGCGCCGGGCCCGATGACCGCGACCGAGGTGTTCGAGCCGCCGGGCCCGGTCGTGGCGTAGGCGCAGGCGTCGGCGGCCGCGGGCGCCGGTGCGGCGAGCAGCCACAGCAGCGCGGCGGCCGCCAGGGGCCGTGCGAGGTGGGATCCGTACAGAGACACGCCGAAGAGCATGATCAGGGCCCTGGCGCACCACGCCGGTAATCGCGGGGATTCGCCGGATGGTGGGGATCTGGGTGCCCGCCGGTTTGAGGATCTCCGGAAGATTTTCGCCCTCCGTTGAGCACGACGCCCGCGTGACCCGTATCCAATGCCAGGAAGCGGCCGCAGGGGTCGCACCAACAAGCTTTAGAGCAACGGGAGTTGAGATGAAGACGTGGGGGAACGCGGCACTCGCACTGACGGCGGCGGCCGTGCTCGCGCTGACGACGGCGTGTGGTCAGGAGAAGGGCGACCAGACACTGGGCGGTCAGCCCGCGGGAGCCGCCAACCCGGCGGGCGCGCCCGCCGAGAGCGGCTCCGGCTCCGGCGGATACGCCTCCGGTGGCTACGGATCCGGCGCCGCCGACGGCGGCGGGGCCGAACCCGCCGGGCAGTTGGCGGTGTCGGCGACCAAGCAGCTCGGCAAGGTGGTCACCGACAGCGAGGGCTTCACCCTCTACCGCTTCGACAAGGACTCCTCCTCCCCGCCGACGGCGACCTGCGAGGGCGACTGCGCCGCGGTGTGGCCCGTGGTGAGCCCCGAGGGGGCCAAGCCCCCGGCCGGGGTGGACGCTTCGCTGCTCGGCGAGGTGGCCCGGCCCGACGGCAGCAAGCAACTGACCATCGGCGGCTGGCCCATGTACCGGTACGCCAAGGACACCAAGCCGGGGGACCTCAACGGGCAGGGTGTCGGCGGGACCTGGTTCGCCTCCGCCCCCGACGGGAAGAAGGCCGCGCCGGCCTCCGGTGAGGGCGGGGAGGAGGCGCCGGGAGCGGACGCCGAGGAGGGGGCGGGAGCGGACGCGGCGGGCCTCTCGGTGCGCAAGGATCCCAAGCTCGGTGACATCGTGGTCGATTCGCGAGGAATGACGGTCTACCGGTTCAAGAAGGATTCCGCCTGGCCCATGAAGACGGCCTGCACGGGCGCCTGCCTGGAGAAGTGGCCGGTTGTCGCCCCTGTCGACAAGAACGACATCGAGGGCATCACCAAGAAGGGCTTCGTCACCTTCGCCCGGCCCGACGGCATCAAGCAGCAGACGATCGACTGCTGGCCCCTCTACACCTTCGCCGGCGACAAGGAGCCCGGTGAGACCAACGGCCAAGGTGTGGGCGGTACCTGGTACGCCGTCTCCCCCGAGGGAAAGCTGGTCGGAGCGCCCAAGTAACTCCCCCGCGCAGCGCTTCCGACCGGTCGGGGGGGGCCGGGCCCCCCCCCCCCGACGCCGCCCGCCCCCCGCGCGCAAAAGATCTAACAAGAAAAGCGGATCATAATATATAAAAGTGTTAAACGAGACACAGAAAATGT